>DATCIV010000130.1:0-6460 GCA_036507575.1 Candidatus Bipolaricaulota bacterium
CCCGTGATGAAGCGAGGGTCTTGGGCAAGCTCGCTGGGCTGGATGAAGAGCACGCCGGTTTCGGGATGGAGCGCCATCCACTGAGCCAGCGTGGTTTGGGTGAGGGGATAACGATTCAACGCCACGTCTTCTTGACTCATCGGCCCTATTAGAGGTTTTCCATAAATGTTGGACCACAAGCTGTACGCCGTGCGGTCGAACATCAGCTTGTTTCCCTGAAAGAGCAGGCCCGAGTTGCCGAACGAATGCACCTCACCTTCCAGCTCGCGGTCGAACAGCACCGCCGAGCCGCACAGCGTGCAAAACGAGAGCAGGATGGGACGCCCTCCGACGGTGTCGTTGAGCAGCTCGTGCACGTCCAGGTAACGCAGCGGATAGGCGCGAGTCTCGCCGTTGATCTCAACCCCGAACACCATTTCATCTTCCAACAAGGTTTGCAGCGCTTCCTCAGCAGAAACGATCGAAGGGTGATTCAGCGCTTCGATCTCATCCAGTGCTACCTGGCCCCACATCACCTGATGCAACTCGATGCGCCGCGCGCGATCCGGCGCAAGCACCTGTGCAAACGAGGGGATAAAACCAGAGTACATCGTTGAGATCCACTCGGAGAAACCAGGAGGCGGGAGCTGCGCTCGCTCGCCCCACCACCACTGATACCACAAACGCCATTGCCTCTCGAAAGCCTTGCCTGAGAGCCGTTGCAACGCCTCGATGTGGCTCTGTCCGCCGGAGAAGGCCAGCTCAAACTGCAGCGCCATGATCAGGTAGGGCGCGACGCGCTCGCCGTAGAGGTCGGTCAGGGCCGTTGCCGCGTTCAGCCTCACCAGGCCGCTGCGATGGGTGAGCAGGTTGAGGAAACCCTGGAAATGCTCGTCCAGGGACTGAGGCGTTTGACGCTCACCAGCCTCCAGTCGAGCTTGCAACGACGGCAAGTGCCTGAGCAGATCGAGGGATTGCAGTTGCTGTTGCAGCTGAGCCGCCGCGATGCCGGCAGGGTCCGGTTGGACTTTGGGCTGAAGCAGCAGCCATGCGCCCAACGCGATGAAGGCGCACAAGGTGAAAACGCCGATCCGCAAAGAATCCCCTTTCATCGAGCTGGCTAACGCAAATGGCGTTCCGTGTTCTCGTAGGGCCCGCTCTGCGGGCCGCTCACTGCTTCACGAACGTCGTCCCGGCCTTGCCCTCCAGCGCATCAAGGGCTTGATCCAGCGAAGCCACGATCGCCCGCTTGCCGCGCTTGGCAAAGGCTACGGCGGCCTCCACCTTGGGTCCCATGCTCCCGGCGGCGAAATGCCCCTCAGACACATATTGCTGGGCTTGAGCCACCGTCACCTTGCTTAAAGCCTGCTCCTGTGGTTTCTTGTAGTGCAGCTTCACCTGGGGCACGTCCGTCAGGATCAGCAGCGCATCGGCACCCACTGCCTCTGCCAGCACTTCTGCCGAGCGATCCTTGTCGATCACGGCTTCAACGCCGACCAGCTTGCCGGCCTTCTCAACCACCGGGATGCCGCCGCCTCCGGAGGTCACGACCACCGTCCCCGCTTTCAGCAAAGCCAGAATCGCCTCTTTTTCGCTGATTCCTTTGGGATGCGGTGAGGGAACCACGCGGCGCCAGCCGCGACCGGCGTCCTCCTTCATAGCGTAGCCCTTCTCCTGCTGGAGCTGCTTGGCCTGGGCCTGCGTATAGAACGGGCCCACCGGCTTGCTCGGGTGCGCAAATGCCGGATCTTTTGCGTCCACCAGCACTTGGGTGACGAGGGTGACGACGGGGATGTTCCTTTGGTTTGCCGTGACGAAGTGGTTGTACAACGACTGCTGCATCATGTAGCCGATGAAGCCTTGACTCTGCGCGCCGCACACATCCAGCGGCATGGGAGAAACGGTCTCCTTGGCCAACTCGTTTTGCAGCAGGATGTTGCCCACCTGGGGACCGTTGCCGTGGGTGATCATCAATTGGTATTGACCGCCCAACACCATGCGTGCCAGTTGATCGCAAGTGCGATCCACGTTGGCGTATTGCTCCAGGTATGTCCCCTTTTGGCCGGGCTGGAGGATGGCGTTGCCCCCCAGCGCGACGACGACCCGTTGTTTATTCATGAAACTCCTCCTAAAATGATGGCGCGCTGACACGGCGATCTTAGCGCGCGCATCGGCCCGTTGCCATACGCGCAGCAGGCGGGTTCGGGAAGCTCGACGGGCAAGCGGCGTATAGGTGGAACAAGTGGTGTGGCGCTTGCATTCGTTTCACCAAATCACCGATTCAAAGGGGTTTTCCATGCAGCGATGGACGTTGGTCGTGGCGTTGGCAGCCTGCTGTTGCTTGGGCAACGTCGCCTTGGCGCAGCCGCAGGGCTGCCTTGAGCTGGCGCTGGGGGATGCGGTCGAGGGCGTGGCCGATGCAGGCCCTTATGTGGTTCATTCCGAGCAGTATTGCATACATGTGCCCTCAGGTGGATTGGCCCTTCGCATCGAGCTGGAAAGCCTGGGAGAGGGGGATTTGGACCTGTTCGTCAGCGTGGATGACCCCATCGATTCCATAGATTTGTTTGGCAGCAGCGATCACATCCAGATCAGCGATTCGCACAGTGAAACCCTCGTCATCGATCAAACCACCTTCCCCCCGCTGGTCGAAGCCACCTACTACGTTGCGGTGGGTAACGTGGCTGAGACTCCGAGTGCCTTTCGCCTGAGCGCCACGCTGATCTACGCGCAGCTGCGCTGTGCGGTCAGCGTGCAAGGTCAGATCGAGGGCAAATTGATCGCCCTCAAGCACGACGGCCGGCGCCTGGCCATTCCCATCAGCCCCAGCGACGACGAGTACACCATGGCCGCCAAAATCTGGGAGCGCGCCTTGACGTTGGAGACGCTGTCCGCGAACTTGGTGGGCTCCAGCCTGGTGTTCGGCAGCGCGGATGTGTCCTTTGATGCGCCACTGGGCGTTGCCATCTTGTGCGGCCCACCGGGCGCGCCGCTGGTCACAGACCTGGAGCTGCCTTCCCATCTGCCGGGCGATATCGTCTTCGATGTCTTGTTCTCGGACTTGGAAGCGGATGTGACCCGGCTCCACGTCACGCTGGTGATGGAATCGGGCGAGCGCATCGCCTTTACCCAGCAGGTGGACGGCGAGGCCTCGCAGTTGGGCGTGATCTCCGTGTCCACGGCCCGCACGGACATCCAGGGATTGCGCGGCAAGCGGGGCAAGGCCACGGTCATCGTGCAACTCGAGGATGCCACCGGGCAGCTGAGCAACGCGCTTAGCGCCACCACGCGGCTCTTGTAATTCTGGCATGACGGGCAAGCACCCTGATCTGATCGTACAGCAGCAGGAGCCGTTCAACGCCGAGCCGCCGTCGGAGCGCCTGATCGCCTCTGACGTCACGCCCAACGAATGGTTCTTCGTGCGCAACCACGCGCCCGTTCCCACCGTGGATCCGCATGGCTACCGCCTGACGGTGGGCGGCTTGGTGGAAAAGCCCCTCCACCTGTCCCTTGAAGCGTTGAGCCAGTTCCCCAAGTTCACCGTCGTTGCCACGCTGGCGTGCGCGGGCAACCGACGCGAGGATTTTCTGAACGTCAAACCGGTGCTGGGTGAGGTGCCCTGGGGCGCACAAGCCATCAGCAACGCCGTCTGGGCCGGCGCGCGGCTTGCGGACGTGTTGAGCGCGGCCCGCGTTCAACCTCAAGCCGGGCATGTGGCGTTCCTGGGCTTGGATCAAGTGCAACAGGGAGCACAGCCGTTCGGGTTCGGCGGGTCCATTCCACTGCGTAAAGCCCTATGTGAAGAGGTGTTGCTGGCCTATGAGATGAACGGGGCTCCGTTGCCGCCCGCGCACGGTTTTCCGCTGCGCGCCGTCGTACCGGGCTACATCGGCGCGCGCAGCGTCAAGTGGTTAAAAAACATTGTGGTGCAGGCAGAGCCCTCGGACAACTATTACCAAGCGCACGCTTACAAGCTCTTTGCGCCCCACATTGAAGCGGCAACGGCGGATTGGGGGCGTGGGCTGATGCTCGGCGAACTTCAGGTCAACTCGGCCATTTGCTCCCCTGCGCCCGGGGCCACGGTTCGCTCGGGGCCGCTCGACGTGCGCGGCTATGCGATGGCGGGCGGGGATCGTCGGGTGGAGCGGGTGGACGTCAGCGTCGATGGTGGAAGAACGTGGCTTGATGCCGAGCTTTCAGGCGGGGGCGCTTTCGCATGGCGCCTGTGGCGCGCGACCGTGACCCTGCAGCCGGGCTCCCATGAGTTGAGCGCGCGCGCCTGGGACTCGGCCGCGCACACCCAGCCTGAGGATGTGGAGAAGCTCTGGAATTTCAAGGGCTACATGAACAACGCCTGGCCGCGCGTGCGCATCAAGGCGCGTTAGTTGTAGGGCCGGCTGTGCCGGCCATTGGTTCGGCCCGCAGAGCGGGTCCTACACAAGAAACATTGTTGTGGCGCACTAATACGCCTTCTGCACCTTGCCAGCTTTCAGGCAGCGGGTGCACACCCACATGCGCGTGCGCTGGTTCTGATAGAACACGTGGACGTGCTGCAGGTTGGGCTTTCGCACGCGTTTGTTGCGGTTGCCGGCAAAGGTGACCTTGTTGCCGTGGTCCAGGGTCTTGCTGCAAATCTCGCACATATTGGCCATCGTTGGCTCCTTTTATTTTCCTTTCAGCTTTTTGACCTCGTCCATCAACGCCGGGATGATCTCGTGCAGGTCCCCCACCACGCCGTAGTTGGCGCGCTGGAAGATGGGCGCGTCCGGATCCTTGTTGATGGCGATGATGTTTTTCGAATTCTTGCACCCCACCATATGTTGAATTGCGCCCGAGATGCCACAGGCAATATACACGTCCGGGGCGATCTGCGCACCCGTCTGGCCGATCTGGTCCGAGTGAGGCCGCCAGCCGTTGTTGGTGACCACGCGGCTGCCGCCCACGGCTGCGTTCAGCAAGCCGGCCAGTTCCACCAGCATGTTAAAACCTTCTTCGCTGCCCACGCCGCGGCCTCCGCCGACGACGACCTTGGCATCGGCAAGCGAGACGCCCTGCTTCTCCCCTTTTTCCACTGCCTTCAGCTGATCGACGAAGTCGCCGTCGCTCAGCGTCACCGAGAGGTTTTCCAATGTGGTTGCACCTGGCGCGGCGCTGGGCTGGGGGGAAAATGCGGCGAGATCCACGCTGATGAGCGCTGGCGTTCCCTTCAGTTGCGCCTCTTGGAACAGGCTCCCGCCCCAGGTCACGCGGGTGAGGTTGAGGGCGTCCCCGTCGACGGCAAGCTGCGTGCATGCCGAAGCAAAGCCCCAGCCGCCCAACGCCGCGGCGCGGGCGAGCACCTCGTTTGCCTCGGGTGAGGAAGGGGCCACGACCCATCGAGGCGCAAGGCGTTGGATGGCCTGGTGAACCGCCTTGGCAGCAGCCGTTGGGGCAAATGGCCGCAGGCGCTCATCGTCAACGACCCACACCTTCTCCACCCCGTAGGGGGCAAGCGACGCTGCCTCGATCGGGCCAAGCGTCAGCGCGTGAATGGGCCCTGCGAGTTGCCGTGCGGCGCACAGCGCCGAGAGCGAGCCTTCCGTCGGTTTGCCGGCTTTGAGTTCGATGTAAACCAACTGCATCACAGCACCCCCAGCGCCTTGAGCGCGTCCACCAGCGCGGGCACCGCCGCTTTGCCCTCGCCCAGCATCGTCAGCTGCCCTTGGGATTCCTGGGGCAACTTCAGGGCTTTATGGGCCATGCTGGGCGCGGGCTTTTCCAGCGGGATGCGGGCGATCGGCGCGCGCTTTGCAGCCATGATGCCGCGCAGGCTGGGATGGCGGGGCTTGTTGATGCCCTCCTTGACCGTGATCACCGCGGGCAGGGGCAGCTCGAACACGGCCCAATCGTTTCCTTCCTGGCGCTTTGCGATGGCTTTTCCATCTTGGATGCGCAGGGCCTTGATGCCCGTGGCGCACGGCGCCTTGAGCAAGGTGGCCACGCGAGGGCCGACCTGATACTGGCCCGCATCGGCGGCCTCGTTGCCGAACAACAGCAGGTCGAACTTCTTGTCCCGGATGGCGCTTAGGATGGCTTGCGACGTCGTCTGGGAGTCCCAGTCGTCCGAGTTGCTTTCGAGCAAAATCCCCTGATGAGCGCCTTTGGCGATCGCTTCGCGCAGCTGCTCGGCCGTCTCCGCCGGCCCCAGCGACAGGACGGTCACCTGGCCGCCGTGGGCTTCGGTGAGGCGAATGGCCTCTTCCACCGCGCACTCCTCGTGCGGGCTGATGGCAAACTCCAGATTGCGCGCGTCGATGGCGCGCCGATCGGCCGTCAAGGTCACCTTGCCGCCCGTGTCGGGGACGCGCTTGATGCACACCAACACTTCCACAACATCACCTCATGACCACGGATGAAGACGAATCGAGCACCGGGTGCGTCACGTACAGCGGCTCCACGCTCGCCAGATCGTCCGCGCCTTTTTCTCGATAAAGCTCAAGGC
>DATCIV010000131.1:0-2382 GCA_036507575.1 Candidatus Bipolaricaulota bacterium
CAGCTGAACCATGAACTCAGTTCGCGTGACGATCAAGAACCTCTACGGCGACCTGCTGCGCAGCCTGAATGCGCTCAAGCAGGACCCGTCGCGGCTGCAAGCCTCGCGTCAAGTGGTCGAGCGCGCGCTGAGCGACGGCAACACCTATTACGGAATCAACACCGGCTTCGGCGCGCTCGCGCGCGAGCGCATCGACGCAGCGCAACTGAAAAAGCTCCAGCACAACCTCATCCTCAGCCACGCGGTGGGCTTGGGCCAGCTCATCCCCCTGGAAATCTCGCGCTTGATGCTGCACTTGAAGGTGCACGCGCTGGGCCTGGGCTATTCGGGCATTTCGCTAGAAACCTTCGAACGGCTCATGACTTTTGCCAAATTGGACCTGATCCCCGCCATGCCCAGCCGGGGCAGCCTGGGGGCTTCGGGCGACTTGGCGCCGCTGGCGCACATGGCCCTGCCCTTGCTGGGATACGGTTTCTTTTGGGACGAGAAGGGGGAGAAGGCCGTGCCCGCGCTGCAGGTGCTCCACAAGCACAACCTGCAGCCCATCGAGCTGCAGCCCAAGGACGGCCTGGCGCTGATCAACGGCACGCAGATGATGTGCGCCTATGGTGCATCCGTGCTGGAGAAATCCCTGCACCTGGTCAAGACGGCGGATCTGTTGGCCACGATGAGTCTGGAGGCGCTGCAAGGGAGCCTGAAGCCCTTCGATGCCCGCATCCACGAGATTCGACCCCATCGCGGCCAGCAACAGGTGGCGGAAAACGTGCGCAAGCTCATGGTCGAAAGCCAGATCCTGGAGTCGCACCGCTTCTGCTCCAAGGTGCAGGACCCGTACTCATTGCGCTGCGCCCCCCAGGTGCACGGCGCCAGCCGCGACGCCCTTGCCTACGCGGTTGCCACGCTGGAGACCGAGGTCAACGCGGCCACCGACAACCCGTTGGTGTTTGAGAACGGCGACGTGCTGAGCGGGGGCAACTTCCACGGCCAGCCTCTGGCCCTGGCGCTGGACTTCGCCGCGATCGCGCTTGCGGAGCTGGCCAGCATCTCGGAGCGGCGCACCTACTTGTTGTTGGAAGGGCACGACGGATTGCCCAAGCTGCTGATGCAGGAAACCGGGATCAACTCGGGCTTTATGATGCTGCAGTACACGGCGGCGGCATTGGTCTCGGAGAACAAGGTGCTGGCCCATCCGGCGTCGGTGGACTCCATCCCCAGCAGCCTGGGCCAGGAGGACCACGTGAGCATGGGCAGCATCAGCGCCACCAAGCTGCACCAAGTCTATCGCAACGTGGAAAAGGTGCTCGCGATGGAGCTCATCTGCGCCGCCCAAGCGCTGGATTACCGAAAGCCCTTGCGGCCTGGGCGCGGGGTGGAGATCGCCCATCAGTACGTGCGCTCGCGCATCCCGCACCGGGAGAAGGATTACTACTTCGTGGACGACCTCAACCAGTGCATTCAGATGATCCAACTGCGCGGCCTGATGGACGCGGTGGAAAAAGAGCTTTCTCCCCTCAACTGATGCCCCTTCTCACCAACATCGGAGAGCTCGCAACGTGCAGGGCCGACGGCGGCCAAGGGGACGTTCATTTGATCCCCCGCGCGGCCCTGGCCTGGGAAGGAGAGCGCATCACGTGGCTCGGCCCGCAAGATCAACTGCCCTCCACCTATGCTGGCCTTGAGCGAGTAGACGCACACGGCAAGCTAATGGTCCCCGGCCTGGTGGATTGCCACACGCACTTGGCCTTCGGGGGCTGGCGCGCGGACGAATTCGAGCAGCGCCTGCTCGGAAAACCCTATCTGGAGATCGCTAAGGAAGGTGGCGGCATCGCCCGCACCGTGCGTCAAACACGAGCCTCCAGCGAAAGTGAGCTTTACGAAAAAGCCCTGAAACACTTGCAAGAGATGACGTGTTTGGGCGTGAGCACGGTCGAGTGCAAGAGCGGGTACGGCCTGGACCTTGAAACCGAGCTCAAGTTGCTTCGCGTGTACCGTCAGCTAGCAAAAACCCAGCCCAACCGTATCGTCTCCACTTTCTTAGGGGCGCACGTGGTTCCGCCCGAATACAAGAGCAAGCGAGCGGATTACGTCAAGCTGCTCACGCATGACATGATCCCCGCGGTCGCAGCGGAGAAGCTCGCCCGCTTCTGCGACGCCTTCGTGGAGGACTCCGCCTTCAGTGTCGAGGAAGCGCGCACGATCCTGGAAGCTGGCAAGGCGCACGGCCTAAGACCAAAACTTCACGCCGATCAGCTCTCGGATGGGGACGGCGCGCGGCTGGCCGCGGAGCTTGGCGCGATCTCGGCCGATCACCTGGAGCACGTGTCAGATGACGGGATCGCGGCGTTGGCTCAAGCTGGCGTGGTGGCCGTGAGCCTGCCGTTG
>DATCIV010000132.1:0-3618 GCA_036507575.1 Candidatus Bipolaricaulota bacterium
GGCCGTCCCCGTCGCTGACGGTGATGGTGGTCAGGTCCAATTGCTGCACGACGTCCACTCCCAATCCAGCTTGCCCCCACGTCGCTGCCGCCCCCAGCAGCACGACAAGGCACGCCAACAGCCACGCCCTCCCCAGTGACATGTTGTCCAACCCCCTTCGATGATCGGCGCGCACCCGGCGCACAGTTGCTCTATTTCGTTTCATACCTCATCGCGCCGTCCAACGCTTGGCATGAGGCGGCGCAACCTCCTTGCACCATGTTAACAACCCTAAAAAGGCCCCTGACCCCGCCCTCACGTTGAGGTCGGCCCGGGGGCAGAACCAGTTTTTAACACGCTAAAAACCTTCGTCTTCGAAGCTCCCCCCCAGAGGCTTGTCGACCGACGTATCCGTCAGCCAGTAGGCGATCAACGACTTCATCACGTCGAAATCGATCGTCTTGCCGCACGTGCCAATCACTTCCTGGTCCTCGAGCCAATAGGCGATGGCCACTTGGATCTGGCCGAAGCTGACCTGATTGGACAGCGCGATGTCAATGGCCTCCGTTTCGACGTTCAAGTGGGCGACGGCCACGGGGATGGCGAGGCACTCCACGATTTCCAGCCCTTCATCCTGGTCGATGCTGCTTTGGAAGGTGGGAGCGCGACTGCCTGCCGAGCCCGTGATCGAGAAGGCGCCGACGGTTTCGTCGGAGGGGACCACCACTTCATAGATCAGCTTGCGAACGTCGCCGCTGAGGATATCGGTGGTGAACAGCCACTGCCGCGTGCGCGGGTTGAAGGCGGCGCCGTTGTTGTCCAGCGGGCGCAGCGCCCAGGTTTCGGGCAAATTCTCGCCGATGGCAAATCCATGATAATCCTGGTCGGCCGTGATCTCGATCTCCACGCGGAAGAGGTCCCCGCCGCGCGCCTGCAAGTACAGCTGGTAGAAGGGCAGCGGCGTCAGGATCCTGCGCGTGACCGTGGGACTGGCCCCGTTCGTGAAGCTGATGTGATCCAGGGTTTCATCCACCGGGACGTTGAGCAGCTGACGCGCGGTCAGCTCCTTGAGCGCGTCCAGGTTCACGAGGGCATCGCACGTCTGTGGGACGCCGACCTCCTCGATCCAGAAGGTCACCGCCCGCTGCACCTGATCGAACGTGATCTGCTCGGAGGAGCGCAGGTCCACGATGTCCGTGTTGGGATCCATGTGCGCAAGCGCCACCGGAATCGAAAGGCACGAGGTCACTTCCAACGCGTCTTCCCCGCTCACCGGGGCGCGGAAGGCGGGCGCGGCGCTATCCACGCTGCCGCGGATCGCAAGATCCGCCGGCAAGGGGCCTGCGCCCGTACTGTCCTGGTGAATGGTCACATCGTACACGATGCGACGCACCTCGCCTGCCCTCAAAATCGAGGGGAATATCCACTGGTTCTCGGAGCGCTTGAACGTGGCCCCGGCGTTGTCAATGGGCGTGACTTCCCAGCCGGGCGGCAGGCTTTCATCCAAGCCCAGGCCGTTGATGTCCGCCCGCATGTTCAGCTCCACCGTGACGCGGAAGGGCAGGCCGGGCACCGCCTGGGGCGTGGAGATGCTGCGCATCGCGGACACGATCTCCTCGGCGATCACAAACGTCTGGGTGAAGGTGGTGATGCCCCCGGTGTCGTCGGTCACCCTCAGGGTCACCCGCACCGTGCCGCCCTGTACGAATACGTGTTGGACGCTGGGCCGCGTGGAGCTGACCTCAAAGACGCCGTCGCCGTCGAAATCCCACTCGTACCGGACGATCCTGCCGTCCGTATCGCTCGAACCGCTGGCGTCGAAGGTGACGCCCACGTTGATGTTGAGGGTGGCGGGCGACACCGTGAAGTGCGCCACCGGCGGCGAGTTCAGCGTGCCGATGATGGTGACGGGCTCGACCATGTTGGGCAAGGGGCTGGGAATTTGCGTCTGGCCGTCCACGTAATCCCAGCCGACCACGCCGGAGATGAAGTTGGGCGTGATCGTGATCTGGAAGTCCTGCCCGAGGTTGCCGATGATGACGCCGTCGTCGTGCTCAGGCAGCCACTGCCAGCTTGCCTGCAGCGTGGGCGGGGAAAACACGAAGGAATCCGACGCGTCGTCCGTCAGATCCAGCGTCGCGCCCGTGGGCAACCCGTCGATCGAGAAGCTGACCGAACCGCCCGCCGGGTTCTGCGCAGAGCTGTGGATCAGCACCAGGCTCACCTGATTGGTGAGCTGGTCCACGTGCAACATGATGAGGCTTCGCTCGGGGACCTCCAAACCGGTGTTCGACTGGTCGTTGTTGAAGTTGTAGAAAATCAAAGCAGAGTTGCTCTGCCGAAACGGGTAAAGGGGCTGACTGAAATCTCCCTGCTTGATGAGGAAGAACCCTTCACTTGTCGTCGTCTGCGCCCACCCCGAGACTGCTACACCCGCCAGGATGAGCAAAAACAGGATACAGTGCCTGAACACGCTCATGTCCGCCTCCTTACTCGGGCTTCAGTATAACAGACGATTTTTGACCTAACTGTGATCTCTGCCACACACTAAAACCGCCGCAGATCCTCCTGGCAACCGGCTTCTATGGCATGGACCTATCGTACCTCGCCGAGCGCCGGCAGGTCAATGCCTCCATTCCCAGTCAATCCCTGAAGCGATCTAAAAGGCACAGGCGCCTGCGCCGGCCGTCCATGCAGATCCGTTAACGGCAGCGGTGTTCCGCGATACCGAAATCGGCTGTGCACGGGTAACTGCAATTACGTCTTTTTCGTTACCTACGACGTATGATCGGCGTGAATCTGAAGGGGGTGAGACAGGTGCGATATTCTCTGAAACACGCGTTCATGCTGGCATTGGGGCTCACACTGGGGGCGGGGACCATGGCGTTCACCGACATCCTCCACCCGACGAGTGCCTACATTCCGAGCAGTTTGGTGCTCGACACGGAGCAGGCCCTGCCGGAAACCATGTCTTGGGTGGACCCACGGTTTGGCTTCCACACGAGCAATCCGAGCGGTTTGCTCGAGATTCGATGGTATTGCGCCTATGAAGGCATGAGTGGTTTTTCCGCGCAGGAGTTGCAGCGATCGCTGTTCCATCCTGCAGCCACGATCTCCAAGCAGCAGGCGCCCCAAGGCGCCGATGCGGAAGCTTTCTATTACGAGGTGACCCGTACGCAGACCGACCCGTGCCCGGTGTTCCGCACGAGCCACGATTACCCGTAAAACCAATCGCTGAAACGCTGCGCTTGCGCGGAGTGCGCCTCCTGCAGGCGCAGCGCTCTTTTTCCACCTCCACCACGAGCTCAACGCCTGCCGCCTTGCGGTTTGTTGCAGGGCTTTCTAAGCTGACGCCATGCGCATTTTGCACACGGCGGACACCCATCTGGGTTTTCGCCAGTATGGCCTCCAGGAGCGCCGCGACGACTTTTTCAAGGCTTTCCAACAGGTCGTCAACGTTGCCATCGAAAAAGAAGTGGGCGCTGTCGTCCACGCAGGAGACCTGTTCGACAACCGTTTTCCGACGACGGAGGACCTGGCCGAGATTCTTGGCGAGTTGAGCCGCCTGAAGGCCTGCGGCATCCCGTTCCTCGGGGTGACAGGCAATCACGACGGCAAGCGCGGAAAACAATGGCTTGA
>DATCIV010000133.1:0-7108 GCA_036507575.1 Candidatus Bipolaricaulota bacterium
AGCCAGCCCAACAAATTCTTGCACTTGAACGCACGACAGGGTATGATGGACCTACCCCACCCCCGGTGGGGTTGAGCGAGGAGGCGCACATGCAGCACACGTTGAGGGTCAGGGGCATGACCTGCCAAAACTGCGTCAAGCACGTGACCAAAGCCCTGCAGGCCGTGCCGGGCGTGAGAAGCGCGGCGGTTTCGCTGGACAAGGGCCAAGCCGTCGTCGAGGTGGAGTCCGACAAGACGTCGGCAGGCCAACTGGCCGCCGCAGTGGCCAAAGCAGGCTACGAGGCTGAGGAAGAGGGCTCAAGCGGGCACCATGGGCAGGCGCCGCCTGACGAGAACTCCGGCGCGCAGAGTGCGCCAAGCGCCTTGCGCATGATGCCGATCCACCGTGCGCAGCCCATGGCCGCCGTTGAAGCGGACCCAAGCCTCTATCGCCTGGACCTGCCCATCGAGGGCATGACGTGCGCCTCCTGCGTGGCCAAGGTCGAGAAGGCCTTGCGCGCGGTGGCCGGCGTCAGGGCGGCCAACGTCAATTTGGCCACCGAAAAGGCCACCGTGCAAGCGCTCCCAGGCGTCGCAGCCGAGCAGCTGCGACGCGCCGTTTACGATGCAGGGTACCGCGTTTCCGAACTTCAGGAGGGTCTCGATCCACTCGTCCAGGACGAACAAAAGAAACAACGCACTTATCGTCAACTTCGACGCAAGGTCACCGTCGGCGCAGTGCTGAGCGCGCCGATTTTCATCCTGATGTACTGGCACGAGCTGGGCTTGAACGCCTGGTACCACCTGCCCATGCAGACCAGTTTCCTGCTCCAGCTGCTGCTGGCCACCCCGGTGCAGTTTTGGGCCGGATGGCCGTTCTACCGCAGCGCGTTCCTTGCCGCCAAACACCGCACCACCGACATGAACACGCTGGTCGTCGTGGGAACCTCGGCGGCCTTCGTCTACAGCTTGGTCGCCACGCTTGCCCCGCAGTTTTTCACCGTGGAAGGGGTGACGCTTGCGGTGTATTACGACACCTCGGCCACCATCATCGTGCTGATCCTGCTTGGCCGGATGCTGGAAGCCCGCGCCAAGGGCCAAGCCTCCCACGCCATCCAGAAGCTGTTGGGCCTGCAGCCCAAGACCGCCCGCCTCCGTCGCGATGGCCAGGACGTGGACGTCCCGATTAATGAGGTCCAAGTGCGCGACCTGGTCGTGGTGCGCCCCGGCGAGAAGATCCCGGTGGACGGGGTCGTGCGCCAGGGCCACTCGTCGGTGGACGAATCCATGATCAGCGGAGAGCCGATTCCGGTGGAGAAAACCCAGGGGGACGACGTCGTCGGCGGGGCGTTGAATAAGACCGGCTCATTCGTGTTTGAAGCCACCAAGGTGGGCAAGCAAACGGCGCTTGCTCGGATCATCCAATTGGTGGAGCAGGCCCAGGGCTCGAAGCCCGCGATCGCGCGCCTGGCCGACCTCATCGCCAGCGTGTTCGTGCCCATCGTGATGGCCGTCGCCGCGCTAACCTTCGCAATCTGGTGGCTGTTTGGCCCCGCGCCCGCGCTCACCTATGCGCTGCTGAACGCGGTGGCCGTGCTCATCATCGCCTGCCCGTGCGCGCTGGGGCTTGCCACGCCCACCTCGATCATGGTGGGCACCGGCGTGGGCGCCGCGCACGGCGTGCTGATCCGCGACGCCCAGGCGCTTGAAACCGCGCACAAGGTCAACGTCGTGGTGCTCGACAAGACCGGCACGATCACCAAGGGAAAACCCGAGCTGACCGACATCCTGCCCGCGCATGGCATGGAGCAGGACGCCTTGTTGCGCCTGGCCGCCTCCGCTGAAAAGGGCTCGGAACATCCGCTGGGGGAAGCCATCGTCGGCGCAGCCCTGGCAAGGGGTTTATCGATGTCCGAGGCCCAGCGCTTCGAAGCGCTGCCCGGACGCGGACTTGCGGCCACCGTGGATGGGAAAGCCCTGTTGTTGGGCAACCTTAAATTGATGAGGGATTCCCATATCCCCATCGAATCCATGAACGGCGCACTCGAGCACCTGTCGGCCCAAGGCAAGACGCCGATGTTCGTCGCCGCGGACGGTAAGCTAGCCGGCGTGCTTGCCGTGGCCGACCCGGTCAAGCCCGGCTCCAGCGAAGCGATTGCGGCGCTGAAGAAGCTGGGCTTGGAGGTGGTGATGCTCACCGGGGACAATCACCGCACGGCCCAAGCCATCGCGCGGCTGGTGGGCGTGGACCGCGTGCTTGCGGAGGTGCTGCCGCACGACAAGGCGAGCACGGTCAAGCAGCTGCAGGCCGACGGGAAACGGGTGGCGATGGTGGGGGATGGGATCAACGACGCGCCCGCTCTGGCCCAGGCCGACGTGGGCATCGCCATCGGAAGCGGGACGGACGTGGCTATCGAAGCGGCGGACATCACGCTGATGCGCGGGGACCTGCAAGGCGTGGTCACGGCCATCGCCTTGAGCCACGCCACCATCCGCAACATCAGGCAAAACCTCTTCTGGGCCTTTGCCTACAACACGGTCTTGATTCCGGTGGCGGCCGGGATCCTGTACCCGTTCACCGGCATGCTGCTCAGCCCCATCTTCGCGGCGGCCGCGATGGGCCTGTCCTCGGTGACCGTGGTGAGCAACGCGCTGCGGTTGCGTCGCTTTGGAAGGCAGTAGGCAAACCAATCGCCCTGTAGCAGCGGTGCGGTAAGCTTGATGCCTCATGGCCGACTGCGATCACTGGGCCAGCTGACGCGCATCATATGCGCCTTCAGCAATTGCGCCTATCGTTACCCCCATTCTTGACCGTTTGAGACGAGCGCGCTACACTGCGCCCACGTGCGACCGATTCTACCCATGAGAAATTTTAAGGAGCCACGCGGATGAGCCCGCTTCTGCCCCGCTCCTCCATCGCCAAGAAGCTCGTCAACGGAGCCACCGGCCTGGGGTTGTTCCTGTTCGTCCTCATCCACCTCATCGAGAACCTGCTGCTGCTGGCCCCAGACCCGCTCCTGTTCAACAGCTGGGCCCACTTCCTGCAAAAGCTGGGGCCGCTGCTGATCGTGATCGAACTGGGGCTACTGGCTTTCTTTTTAGCCCACGTATACAGCGCCGTCATGGTCACGTTCGACAATTTGAGAGCCCGACCGACCGGTTACCGCGTCAACGCCTTTGCCGGCAACCCCAGCCGCAAGACCGGCTCCTCGCAAACCATGATCGTCAGCGGGCTCGTGCTGCTTGGCTTCGTGGTCTGGCACGTCTGGACCTTCCGCTTCGGCCCGGGCGTGGAAAGCGGTTACGTCGTGCAAATCGACGGGGAGATGGCGCGCGATCTGCACCGGCTGGTGGCGGAGTTCTTCAGCGACCTGTGGAACGTGACCATTTACGTCGCAGTGATGGTGTTCCTGGGCTTCCACCTGCGCCACGGCTTCTGGAGCATGTTCCAGACGCTGGGCGCCTTTCACCCTCGCTATACGCCCCTGTTCTTTAGCATCGGCATCGTGGTGGCCGTGCTGTTTGCCGTCGGCTTCATCGTGATCCCCATCTGGATGTACACCACCGGAGGTGTGGCATGAGCGCCGAACTGAAGCTGGATGCGCGCATTCCCAGCGGCCCGCTCGAGGACAAGTGGAATCATTACAAGGATCATGTCAAGCTCGTGAACCCCAACAACAAGCGCAAGCACACGATCCTGGTGGTGGGCACCGGGCTTGCGGGCGCGGCGGCGGCGGCCTCGCTCGGCGAGCTGGGGTATCAGGTCAAGAGCTTTTGCATTCAGGATTCCCCGCGCCGGGCGCACAGCATCGCGGCCCAGGGCGGGATCAACGCCGCCAAGAACTACCGCAACGACGGCGACAGCGCCTGGAGGCTGTTCTACGACACGATCAAGGGCGGCGACTACCGCGCCCGCGAGGCCAACGTGTACCGCCTGGCGCAGCTGAGCGTGGACATCATCGACCACTGCGTGGCCCAGGGCGTGCCCTTCGCCCGCGAGTACGGCGGATTGCTCTCCAACCGCTCCTTCGGCGGCGCCCAGGTGGAGCGCACCTTCTACGCCCGCGGCCAGACCGGACAACAACTGCTGCTGGGCGCTTACAGCGCGTTGCTGCGCCAGGTGGACGCCAAACGCGTGGAGCTGTACCCCCGCCGCGAGATGCTGGATTTGGTGCTCGTCGGCGGCAAGGCGCGCGGCATCGTGTGCCGCAACCTGATCAGCGGCCAACTCGAAACCTATGCGGGCGACGCCGTGCTGCTGTGCACCGGCGGCTACGGCAACGCGTATTTCCTGTCCACCAACGCCAAGAATTGCAACGTCACCGCCGCCTGGCGCTGCCACCGGCGCGGCGCGCTGTTTGCCAACCCCTGCTACACCCAGATCCACCCCACCTGCATCCCGGTCTCGGGGGATCACCAATCCAAGCTCACCTTGATGAGCGAGAGCCTGCGCAACGACGGCCGGGTGTGGGTGCCGATGAAAACGGGAGATGATCGCCCTCCTCCACACATCCCGGAAGGAGAACGCGACTATTACTTGGAGCGCCGCTATCCCACTTTCGGCAACCTGGTGCCGCGCGACGTGGCCTCGCGCGCGGCCAAGGCCGTTTGCGACGAAGGCCGGGGCGTAGGCCCGAGCCAGCGCGCGGTGTACCTGGACTTCTCCCAGCGCATCCGGGAGCAGGGCGCCGACGTGATCCGCGACAAGTACGACAATTTGTTTGAGATGTACGAGCGCATCACGGGCGAAAACCCCTACGAGGCGCCCATGCGCATCTACCCCGCCATCCACTACACCATGGGCGGCTTGTGGGTGGACTACGCCCTGATGAGCAACACCCCCGGACTGTTCGTGCTGGGCGAGGCCAACTTCTCCGACCACGGCGCCAACCGCCTGGGCGCAAGCGCCTTGATGCAGGGATTGGCCGACGGCTACTTCGTCATCCCCTACACGCTGGGGGACTACCTGGCCAACACGGCGTTGGACAAGATCAACCCCGAGCAAGGCGAGTTCCAGGGCGTGCGAAACGACGTGGATGCGTGGCTCAAGCAACTGCTGTCCATCCAGGGGAAGAAGACCGTGCTCCAGTTCCACCGCGAGCTGGGGTTGCTGCTGTGGAACCACGTGGGCATGTCGCGCACGGGCGCCGGGCTCAAAGCGGCCTTGGGCGCCATCGCCGCGCTTGAGGAGGAGTTTTGGCACGACGTGCGCATCCCCGGCTCCCCGGACATGCTCAACAAAAATCTGGAGATGGCCGGGCGCGTGGCCGATTTCTTCGAGCTGGGCAAGCTGATCGCGCTGGACGCCTTGCAGCGGGAGGAGTCCTGCGGCGGCCACTTTCGCGAGGAGCACCAAACCCCTGACGGCGAAGCGCTGCGCAACGATGAGAAGTTCTGTCACGTTTCCGTTTGGCAATACAAGGGCAAGGGCGCAGAACCTGCCTTGCACCGGGAGCCGCTCGACTTCGAGTTCGTAAGCCCCACGCAGCGCAGCTACAAGTGAGGAGCGCGATGAACACCCTGAACCTGACGCTCAGGATTTGGAGGCAGGCCGACCCGCAGGCCAAGGGCAAGCTGGTTGAATATCCTTTGCAGGGCGTCTCCACCGACATGTCCTTCCTGGAGATGCTGGACGTGCTCAACGAGCAACTCATCCACCAGGGCGAGGCCCCCGTGGAGTTCGACAGCGACTGCCGCGAGGGCATCTGCGGCGCGTGCGGCTTTGTGATCGACGGCGCGGCGCACGGGCCGTGGCGGCGCACCACGGTGTGCCAGCTGCACATGCGGGCCTTCAAGGACGGCGACGTGATCACGCTGGAGCCCTTCCGCGCCAAAGCCTTTCCAGTAATCAAAGATCTCGTTGTAGATCGCAGCGCCTTCGACCGCATCCTGACCGCAGGCGGTTACATCTCGGTGGACACCGGCAGCGCGCCGGAAGCCAACGGCCTTCCCGTCCCCAAAGACCATGCCGAGGAAGCCTTCGACTCCGCCGCCTGCATCGGGTGCGGCGCGTGCGTGGCCGCTTGCCCCAACGCCTCGGCGTCGCTGTTCGTCAGCGCCAAGATTTCTCAATTCGCGCTGTTGCCCCAGGGCCAGCCGGAGCGCAAAGCGCGGGCGCTGCGCATGGTGGCCCAGATGGACAAGGAAGGGTTCGGCAACTGCTCCAACCACGGCGAATGCGAGGCCGTCTGCCCCAAGGGCATCTCCATCAAGAACATCGCCCGCATGCGGCGGGAGTATTTTAAGGCCGTGGCGGCCAAGTAACCCCTTACTGGAATGAGATGCCCGCGTTGCCGCACGCATCATCGGCTTGATCGTGTGATGCAATGGTGGCAGTGTACACCTGATCTGAACCTCGATTGACAGGCCTTTCACCTTGACGTATAGTGTGAGAAGATAATGCACGTCTTAGGAGGGGACATGTCAACCAAACTGACGTTGCGCTTGGACGAAGCTTTGATTCAGAAAGCCAAGGCATTTGCCAAGAGCCGAGACAAGTCGGTGTCGCAGTTGGTGGCCGACTATTTCTTCTTGCTCCAAGCTCCCAGCCAAGGGGACCTTGACGAAATCGGCCCTCTGACCCGTTCCTTGAGGGGAATCCTCAAAGGCGCCAACTTGGATGAAGAGGATTATCGGCGCTACCTTGAGAGAAAACACTCGTGAAAATCCTGTTCGACACCAACGTGATTCTTGATCTCTTGTTGGAGCGAAAGCCTTTCGCCCACACCGCCACGAAGCTGGTGGATCACGTTGAAAAGGGAAAAATTCAGGGAGCCCTGTGCGCAACGACCATCACCACGGTGCACTACCTCGCTGTCAAATCCATAGGCGTACGATCCACTCAACACGCAATTGCCAAATTGCTGGCCCTGTTTGAGATCGCACCCGTCCACCGCTTGGCCCTGCAGTCGGCGCTTGACTCCAAGTTTCCGGATTTTGAAGATGCGGTGATATATCATTCTGCAAGGCAAATCAACGCCCAAGGCATCGTGACCCGAAACGTCAAGGACTTCAAGAAAGTGACGTTGAGGATTTACACACCTCAAGATTTGTTAACCGCGCTCCAGGTTATGGAGAAATGAGATGAAAACGAAGCGCCTTGAGGTTAAACTCTGATCTGAGCCAAC
>DATCIV010000134.1:0-3650 GCA_036507575.1 Candidatus Bipolaricaulota bacterium
AAAGCGCGCGTTGCTTACATCCTGGAGAGCTTGGGTTTGGTGGCCTTGGCCGAAGGACACGACGAGCAAGCCATCGAATGGTTCAAAGAGAGCGTCCGACTGTCTCAGCAAGTATCCGATACATGGGTGATCGTGCAATGTCTGGAGGGGCTGGCTGGAGTTGCTAGTGTGCAAGGCCAATGTCAGTGGGGGGCGCTGCTGCTGGGAGCTGCAGAAACCTTGCGCCTGGAGACGAACTCCCCCCATCATGCAGCTGATCGTGCTTTCTATGAACGCACCTTGGCCGCTGTGAAAGCCACGCTGGGAGCTCATGAATTTGCAGCAGCCTGGGAGCAAGGCCGCACTATGTCGTTGGAACAGGCTGTGGAGTGTGCATTGAAGGGCGTTGCGGCGTAATCCCTAAAGCGCATCCTGCCGTACCCTTGCTCAACGAAAAGCCGGAATCAACTGCTCGGCCACCAGGCGCACGCCCTCCAGCTCGTGACCGTAGGGGAACATCAGCATGAACTGGCTCACGCCCAGCCGGACGTAGGCATTGAGCTGCTCGACGCACTGCTCGGGCGTGCCCAGGAAGCCGGAGGAAAGCGCCTTGCGCAGCTCTTCCACCGTGCGCCCGCGCTTTTGCGCGGTCTCGACAAGCAGCGCGTCCACGTCCTTTTGCGTCTTTGCGATGATCATCTGGGTGAAGTGCGACTTTCTGATCGAGCCGGGATCGCGCCCGTGCCGTACGCAGGCGGCGTCCAGCGCCTTGATTTTCTCAGCATATTCCTGCGGCGCGGGGAAGGGGATGAAGTTGATGCCGTCGGCGTGGCGCGCGGCGATGTCCAGCACGCGCGGCTTGCCGCCGCCCACCCACAGGGGAGGGTGCGGTCGTTGCACGGGCTTGGGCGCGTTGAAAGCGTCCTTCACCTGATAGTATTTTCCATGAAAGCTGGCGCGCTCTTTCGTCCACATCTCCTTGATCACAACAATCGCTTCCTCCAACCTCGACACGCGCTCGCCAGGCGAGAAAAACGGGATGCCGTAGGCCTTGTACTCGATCTCCTTCCAGCCGGCGCCGATGCCAAACTCCAGGCGCCCTCCCGACAGGTGATCCACGCTCGACGCGATCTTGGCCAGCAGCGACGGGTGGCGGTACGAGGTGCAGCTCACCAGCGGGCCAAGGCGCAGCGTGCGGGTGTCGCGGGCCAGGGCGGAGAGCACGGTCCAGCATTCCAGGCAGTTGCGCGTTTCGGATTTGTCGTCCAGAAAGAAGTGGTCCGAGCACCACAGCGAGTGGAAGCCGCTCCCTTCCGCCAGCTGCGCGATGGCGCGGATGTCCTCATAGCTGAAGCCAAACTGCGGCTCGATCTGTACGCCGAAGCGAACGTTCATCGGTGTTTCCTTTCCGGCAGCGTGGATTTGAACGCGCCCAGCCTAAGAAAAGTGACCGCACGCCGCAAATTCCCTCTGCCCCGCTGCGGTTGTTGCGTTCTTCACAGGTGCAAAGCCTCCCATCCGGCATTGGCTCGCTGAGTTCCTCGCTCGTGGACGAAACCCTCAAACTCTTCTAAAATGGGTCTACTCGGCGGCCAACGTCGTTTGCTGGCCATCTTGATGATGGATAAGCCGATGACAAAGGAGATCCGATGCACGAGGAGCAACTCACCCAATCGGTGCAGCAGCGCTATCACGCGCTGTTGAAGGAAGCCAACCCGCAGGAATGGGCGCACGCGTGGCGTTCGGAACTCAACCGCGGGGGCTTCAAGGCCGTGGATTTTCTGATGCGCGAGGTGGTGGACACCGGCAAGTGCGTGGGATGCGCCGCCTGCGTGACCATCTGCCCGGCGGACGTGTTTGACTACCGCGACGAACACCCTGTGGATTCGCGAAACGACGCCTGCGTGTACTGCGAGCTGTGCGCGGATGTGTGCCCCGTGCTGCGCCCTCCGGATGCGGACGTGCGCTCGTTGCTGGGCTACCGCAAGCCCGTGCAGGACGAGGGCTTTGGCCCTTACAACTACGCCATGCTGGCCCGCGCCACCCGCTCGGACGTCAAGGCGAAGGGACAGGACGGCGGCGTGGTCACCACCGTGATGATTCACGCGCTGCAGACCGGCCTGATCCAGGGTGCAGTGGTCGGCGATGTGGACCCGCAGAACCCGCAAATGGGCCACGCCAAGCTGGCCACCACCCCCGCCGAGCTGCTGAGTTGCAGTGGCTCGCGCTACACCTACTCGCCCAACACGCTGGCGCTGCTGGAGGCCATGGATCGCAACGTGCGCCCAATCGCAGTGGTGGGGGTGCCCTGTCAGGTGGAGGGCGTGCGCCAGCAACAGTACAGCAGCATCCGCCTGGAGATGGCCCAGTGGTATCAGAAGAACGTAAACCTGGTCATCGGGCTCTTCTGCTCGGAAAGCTTCACGGCGGAGAGCGTGCAAGCCCTTGCCCAGAGACTGGGCGTGGAGCCGAAGGAGATCGTCAACATCAACGTCAAGGGCAAGGTGGTGGTGCGCCTGCGCGGCGGGCGCGAGGAGATCATCCCCTTGAAGGAGTACCGCAAGTATGCAAGGCCTGCCTGCTTGTATTGTCTGGATTACGCCGCCGACCACGCCGATATCAGCGTGGGCGGCATCGGCCTGGACGGCTGGACCTTCACCGTGGTGCGCACTGAGGCGGGCCACCAGGCGTATCAAGCGGCCCTGAGCAGCGGCCTGCTGGAGACCCAGCCGTTGGAGGCGGCGCCTCGCTCCAAGCCCCTGCTGATCAAGCTGTCCAAGGCAAAGCGCGAGCGACCCTTGCCCGCGCTGATGCCCACGCTGCAGGAGCGCCAGGCGCTGGGAAATCTCGACCCCAAGACCTTCTATGAGAAGCCCAAGCCGGCGCAAGGGGGCGAAAGCGCATGAGCACCAACGGGTCTCGCCCTCTGTTGGAGGACCTCAACGTCATCGTCGCAGGCCAGGGCGGCGACGGCTCGCTGACGGTGATCACGCTGCTGGCCGGCCTGCTGCGCCAGCGCGGGCTGAGCGTGTACACGGAAAGAGACGTGCTCTCGCGCATCAAGGGGGGACACGCAGCCGCGGTGCTGCGCGCCTTCAGCGGGGAGCACTACTGCATCGGCGATCACATCCAGCTGCTGGTGGCCTTCGACGAGGAGGCCGTGCGCAAGAAGGCGCGCTATCTGGACGAGGAAAGCATCGTCGTCTACGACGACTCCATCGGGCCGCTTGCAGAGCAGCTTTTACCGGAGGGTTGCCGGGTCTATCCGGCCTCGTTCAGTCGGCTGGCCATGCGGCACCTGCGCCGTGAGCTTTTCAAGAACAGCATCGCGTTCGCCGTGGTGGGCCGGCTGCTTGGCTTGGAAGACGAAGCGATGGAACAATCGTTCCAAAACCGCTTCGGCCCTGCCGGCGGGCGCATCTTGCAGTACAACCTGGAGGCCCTGCGCCTGGGCTTCGAGATGGCATCGCAGCTCGGGCTGACGGCGGGCAGGGGCCTGTACAAGATTCCGCAGAACAGCGCGCGCGCCCAACTGCTCATCACCGGCAACGAAGCGGTGGCCTTCGGCTTCCTGGTCGCCGGCGGACGCTTCTTTGCCGGCTACCCCATCACCCCGTCCACGGACATCATGGAGTGGCTTCAGAAGTGGCTGCCCCAGTACGGCGGCGTGG
>DATCIV010000135.1:0-4122 GCA_036507575.1 Candidatus Bipolaricaulota bacterium
CAGTCCGCGCAGACCTGCTGGCACTGCGTGCACGCGATGCACAACAACGGATGGATGCGAAGCTTGCCCTCCACCAGCTCGATGGCCGGACATCCCACGCGCGTGCAGGCAAGGCACTCCGTGCAGCGCGCGGCATCCAGCCGCACCGGCTCTCCCAACCGCGTCTTCTCCTTGAGCACGCACGCGCCCTCGGCGATGACGACCGAGGCCTCCGGGCGGCGCATTTCTTCATCCAGACCGCGCCAGATGTCGCGCAGGTCGTACGGGTCCACGTGGCGAATATGCTGCACGCCCAGCCCCTTGCACAGGGAGTCGAGGTCCACGGGATGGGCCGCCTTGTGCTGCAGCGTGAGCCCGGTGCCGGGGTGGTCCTGGTGGCCGGTCATGGCGGTGGTGTGGTTGTTCAAAATCACCACGGTGGCGCCCCCGCCGTTGTAGAGCGCGTTGATCAAACCCGTGATGCCGGAGTGGTAGAAGGTGGAATCGCCGATCACGGCGACCACGCGCTGAGCCTGCTCTTCGCTGAAAACCTTGGTCATGCCGTGGGCCATGCCGATGGAGGCGCCCATGTTCATGCACGCGTCCATCGCCGACAGCGGAGCCAGCGCGCCCAGCGTGTAGCAACCGATGTCGCCCACCGAGATGGCTTCCAGCTGGTTGAGCGCGTAGAACACGCCGCGGTGCATGCAGCCCGGGCACAGCACCGGCGGGCGCGGCGGGAGCGGGGGCACCTGCACGCTGACAGGCTGAGGTTTCTCTTGCAGAAAAGCCTGGCGCAGCAGGCCCACCGACAGCTCGCCGTAGCGCGGCAGCACGTCCTTCCCTTGGCAAACGATGCCCAATGCGCGCACCTGCTCTTCCAGATAGGGCTCAAGCTCTTCAATCACCAAGACGCGCGCTTTGCCGCGCGCGAACTGCACGATCATTTCGCGGGGCAGTGGATGGGTCATGCCCAGTTTCAGGATCGAAGCATTAGGAAAAGCTTCTTGGGCGTAGAGAAACGCCGAGCCAGCCGTGATGATCGCCAAGTCTTCCGCGCCGGGGAAGACCTGCGCAAAGCGGGCGGCTTCGCGCTCGAGTGCGGGCAGGCGCTGGGTTTCCATCTGGCGGTGATGCACGCGTCCGTGGGCGGGGAGCACCACGTTCTTGACCGCGTTCTTGCGGTAAGGGCGAAGCGCGGGCACGTTGCGCGAGCCCAAGACCACAGAACCCTTGCCGTGCGAGATGCGGGTGGTGGTCCGCAGCATGACGGGCGTGTCGAAGTTTTCCGATAGTTCGAATGCTGCGATCGAAAAATCCTTGGCCTCCTGCGCGGTGGACGGCTCCAACAGCGCAATGCGCGCGGCTCGCGCCAGCAGGCGGTTGTCCTGCTCGTTTTGCGAGGAATGCATGCCCGGATCGTCGGCGGACACCACCACCAATCCGCCGCACACGCCCATGTAGGCCACCGAAAACAGCGGATCGGCCGCCACGTTGAGCCCCACGTGTTTCATCGTCGCAAGCGCCCGTGCGCCGGCAAGCGACGCGCCCACCGCCACCTCGAGCGCCACCTTCTCGTTGGTGGACCACTCGCAGTCCACCTCCGGGTAGCGGCTGAGGTACTCCAGGATCTCCGTGCTCGGCGTGCCGGGATAACCGCAGGCCACGCGCACCCCGGCCTCCCATGCCCCGCGACCGATGGCCTGATTGCCGGACAGCAGCTCGGCGATCGGTGAAGCGGTGGACGGGTTCATGGAGCCCCCTTTCAATGGACGGCCACTTGAGCCAGCGCGTGGTCCAGTGCGCGGCCCAGCCGGCGAATGCCCTCCTCGATAATCTGCGGCGGCGAGTAGGAGAAGTTCAAGCGCATCGTGTTCTTCCCGCTGCCGTCGGCGAAGAAGGCGTAGCCCGGCACGAACGCCACGTCCTCCTTGATCGCCACCTGCAACAACTCAGCCGTGTCCGTGCCCTCGGGAAGCGTGACCCACAGGAACAACCCGCCCGCGGGGTGGGTCCAGCGCACGCCTTTGGGGAAGTGGCGCTCCAGCGCCGCCAGCATCGCATCGCGCCGTTGCTTGTAGAGCTGGCGAATCTGGCGTACGTGCTCGTCCAGGAACCCGCCACGCGCCGTCTCGTACGCCACCAGCTGCACGAACGTGCTGGTGTGCAGGTCTGCGCCTTGCTTGGCGCGCGTCAGCTGTTGGATCACGTTGACCGGGGCCACCACCCAGCCCAGCCTCAGCCCCGGCGCCAGCGTCTTGGAAAAGGTGCTCAGGTAGATCACGTTGCCGGCGTAGCCCTGACCGCCTGCGTGGCGCCCTGCATCCAAGGTCACGAGCGAGGGGAGGTGCTCGCCCTCATAGCGCAGCTGTCCGTAGGGGTCGTCCTCCACGATGGGGATGCCATGCTCCTCGGCAAGGGCAACCAGTTGCCCGCGCCGCTCCAGGGAGAGCGTCACGCCCGCAGGGTTATGGAAGTTGGGCAGGGCGTAGATGAACTTTGGTTTTGCCTTCAACGCCTGCTCCAATGCGGGGATCTGCATGCCCTCGTCGTCGAGGGGCACGCTGAGGTAGCGCGGCTGGTAGGCGTTCCACGCCTGGAGCGCGCCCAGGTACGTGGGCTTTTCCACCAGCACGTGGTCCCCAGGGTCGAGGAACAGCTTTCCAAGCAGGTCCAGCGCCTGCTGCGAGCCGTTGGTGATCAGGATGTGGTCGGGGGTGACCTGGATGCCGTAGCGGGCGGTGTGGCGCGCGATCATCTCGCGCAGGGGCAGATAGCCTTCCGTGGCCCCGTATTGCAGGGCCTGGGCGCTGTGCTCCCGCAGCACCTTTTCCGCCGCCTGCTGGAACTTTTCTACGGGAAAGGTGTCCGGAGACGGCAGTCCACCGGCAAAGGAGATGACTTCAGGACGTTGGGTCAACTTCAACAGCTCGCGGATGATGGAGCTGCTCATGTGCTGCATGCGTTGTGCGTACAGACGTTCCCACCGTGTGCTCATGGCTGTACCTCCTGACTCTACTATAAAGCCTGGGAAGATCTAACTCGATGATCTAGAACAGGGGGAGAAATGACCTTGATCAATTGCGGCGGGTTCGCTGAAACCCGTAGGGCCCGCTCTGCGGGCCTGGCCGGCGCAGCCGGCCCTACTTGCCTCTATAGGGTTTGTTGTGCCGGCCTTTCGCGCACCCACCGCCACGCGATCAGCACGGTGAGCAGAAAGCTCAGCGCTGGAAGGGTGCCCAAGCCCCACACGCCCCACCGCTCGTAGGCCCAGGGGCCGGTAAGCCCGCCAAACGCCGTTCCCAGCAGCGACGTCGCCACCATCAACGACATCAGCTTGCCGCGCTGCTCGGGCGCCTGCTCGCTGATCAGCGGAAGCACGCTGACCGCGCTCAACTCGAAAGAGAAGCGCACCAGGGTCAGGCCCACGGTCGCCCACCACAGCCCCTGGTTGAGCCAGGGCAGCAGCAGACAGCCGACCATCACCAAGCCTGCGCTGCCCATCAGGCTGCGGCGCTTGCCGATGTGGTCGGTAAACAGGCTCACCGACACGCTGGCAAAGAGGTCCGCCACGCCCAGGATCAGGGCGATCAGGCCCAGCTGCGCCGGATCGAGACCATACTCGTCCGACAGCCACACGCCGTAGCTGATGAACAAATGAAAGCCGGAGAACATCACCAGAGCACTTGCCATCAGGCTGGCCCAGGCCGAGCGCCGGTTGCTCCCCAGATCAAAAAAATCTCTCAAATTGCCCAAAAAAGCTGACCCTGCGATCGAGCTGGATGCTTCAGCAACCTGTAGCGAGCTATCGTTGGGTTTCTTGGGCCCGCCTCGCCATGGCAGCACGGTGTGCACTGTCGGGCCAGCGGACGGCGCGTTTGAGGGGGGCAGAAGACGGTAGAAGAGAAACGCCAGAAACAGGCCCGCTGCCAGGATCGCAAACGGCAAGCGCCAGCTGAACGCGTTGATGAGGTGGCCGAACAGGTACAGTCCCAGGATGCCGCTCAGCGCCCAGGCGTACTCTACGACGCCAAGCCCCCGCGCGCGGCGGTGGTAGGGCAACCTGGCGCTCAGGTACGCGCCCAGCGACGGCAGGAAGGCAAAGGTGCCGATGGCGCTCAGGATAAGGCCGATAGCGAACGT
>DATCIV010000136.1:0-2448 GCA_036507575.1 Candidatus Bipolaricaulota bacterium
GAACTCAGCAGCCGAGTGCATGGAGTAGTAGTTGGCGCCGCGGATTTTGGTGATGCTCTCGATCAACTCGGTGTTGAAGTCCACGCCGATGCCGATGAAGGTGCCGTAAATGCCGGCCTGCGCGTTGCGCTTGGCCATCCCCAGCAACCCTTGCTCGCTGGTCTCGCCCGTGTTGGGCATGGCGTCGGTGAGGAAGATGATGCGATTCTCGTACTCGTCGGGGTTCACGCCTTGAAGCTCTTTAAACAGTTCGGTGCCCATCTGCATCCCGGCGGACATGTTCGTGCCCCCGGCGGGTTGCAGCTCCAGGATGTGACCTTTGAGCCTGGCCATGTCCGTGTCGCCGACCATTGAAAAACCTTTGCCCAGGTAGGCTTGGTCGTCGAACAGCACCACGCCCAGGCGGTCGTCCGCCGTGAGGCGGTCCAGCAAGTCCACGATCGCGGCAGTGGCAACCTGCAGCTTGGTCTTGTTTTGATCTTCAATGTTCCCCACTTCGTGCGCGTTGCCGAACTGGTCGTAGTAGTAGCGATCAAACGAAGAACTCATCGAGCCGGAGATGTCGAGCACGATCACCAAGTTGAGCTTCTTGCGCTGGAAGTCGCTCTCCTTGAGGCCTGAGTTGAGGCCCACCGTCAGGTAGTATTGCACCTCGCCGGAGAGCGGGTCTTTGGCCACGGCGTAGGCGTAGGATGGGCAGAACAGCGCGTTGCAGGACTGCTGCATTCCCGTGTCGAAGTAATAGCTGTAGATCAGACCTTCGTAGGTGATGTCCGTGGGCAGCGGCAGGAAGCCGTTCTCGATGTTCTGGCGGAAGTTTTCAATATCCTTGGCCCCACCCACGGAAAACCCCAGATTATCCTCTGCCGCCATGCCGGCCATGGGAGCGGTGTTGGTCAGCACCTGACTGGGCGCGGAGTACACCCTTCCTTCGTCGAAATCTTTCTGTGGGTTGTAAGCCCAATCGTCGCGCCCTTGCGGGTCGGTGACGCGTTGGTGGATGCTGCTGCCCACAATCAGCAAGGCCAGCGCCAACACGACGAACACGATGATTTTCAGCTGCATATAAAGCGCCTCCTCAAATGCGCGTGTGCGACATGGAATTCACAGGTTTCACTCGAGCTTACGCGCCACGATGAAAAAGCTTCCCTGCGCGATACGTGTGAAGCCCTATCTTGGTATGACGCCATCCTCAGCGCTATACTTTGACCTCCGCTTGAGGGAGGGAGATCCATGCGCGTGCCGGTCCTGGGATCGCAGTTGCCCCGGCGAGGCAACCGCTTTTCCAAAGCGCTGGGCAGGACCATGTTGCGCCTCTTCGGCTGGTCCATCCAAGGAGAAGCGCCCGACCTGCCCAAATTCGTCGCCATCGCGGCCCCACATACGTCTAACTGGGATTTTTACTTCGGCATTGCCGCGGTGTTCGCCATGGGAATCAGGGTGTCGTGGTTGGGCAAGCACACGCTGTTTCGCCCCCCGTTTGGCCCGTTCTTCTGCTGGCTGGGAGGCATCCCTGCCGACCGCGCCGCCAGCCACGGCTTGGTGGAGCAAACGATCCACGCCCTCAACGGCCACGAGCGCATGATCGTGGCGATGGCGCCGGAGGGCACGCGAAAGCGCGTGGAAACGTGGAGAACCGGGTTTTATCGCATCGCGCAAGGCGCGCGCTTGCCCATCCTGCTAGCGTACTTCGACTACGCACAGCGCGCGGTGGGCCTGGGGCCCATGTTCCATCCCACGGGCGACCTTGACGCGGATCTGCAGAAGATTCTGGAGTTCTACAGCCCGATCGTGGGCAAGCGCCCGAAGTAAGAACCACATCCCCAGAACCCTGTCCGCAGGCCGGGCAGATGCCCGCAGAGCAAGCTCCCCTCGCTTCGCCCCTACGAGAAATTACCCCTTGATGCAGATCATGGGCGTCAGCCTTGCCACCTTGCAGGACAGGCCGGCGGCTTGCGCCGCGTCGACCACGGCGCTGACGTCCTTGTAAGCGCCAGGCGCTTCCTCGGCCACGCCGCGCGCCGAGACCGCTCGAATCAGAATGCCCTGCTGGGCCAGCTGCTCGATCACTTCACGGCCATGCCACTGTTTGGTGGCTTGGGTGCGGCTCATGTTCCGGCCCGCCCCGTGGCAGGAAGAGCCGAAGGCCTGACCCAGGCTTTGCTGAGTGCCCGCCAGGATGTAGGAAGCGGTGCCCATCGTGCCGCCGATGAGCACGGGCTGGCCCCATGCCCGCAGCGACGGCGCGATCGCAGGATTTCCGGGACCATAGGCCCGCGTGGCGCCCTTGCGGTGGACGAACAATTCGCGCGTGCGCCCGTCCACGTCGTGCTCCTCCACCTTGCACGTGTTGTGGGAGACATCGTACAGCAGGCGCAGGTCCGCCCGCGGCAAGACCTTCGCAAATGCTTCGCGCGCCAGGTGGGTGATGATCTGGCGGTTGGCCAG
>DATCIV010000137.1:0-3691 GCA_036507575.1 Candidatus Bipolaricaulota bacterium
CCCGGCAAATCCTGCACCTGGACATGAACTCGTACTTCGCCAGCGGCGACGAAGGCAGCGTGAGCCGCCAGCGGGAGCTGCCCTTGCCGACGGACGATGAGGATGTGGTTTACAAGACTTGCTTGGCGATTGCTAGAACGCTCTGCGTGCCGCCGGAGATCCGCATCATCGGGGTGAGCGTGGGCGGCCTTAGGCGCAGCGCAGCCATGCCAGTGCCGCTGTTCCCGCAAGCGCGCCGGAGGGCGCAGTTGTTGGGGGCGATGGATGCGCTCAACGAGGAGTGGGGGGATTTCACCGTCTACTTCGGCGGCCTGCAGCCCATCAAGGATCGCGTATCGTGGAACGTGGCCAGTTTAGGCATGCACCGCGAAGTAGAGGCCGGGGGGGTGAACGTCTTGATTAACCCACCTCGTCGAGCAAGGCAAGCACCTTTCGCTCGATCTCATCGCGGGCGCGGCGATAGGCTTCCACAGGCTGATCGAACGGGTCCTCGATGCCCCAATCGCGCGTCACACCCTTGAAGTTGACCGGGCAGGCGTCTTTGTCCGAGCAGCCCATCGTGATCACGTAGTTATAACCGAGCCACTGCGCCGGGCTGATTCCTTTTGAGGTGTGGTGCGAGATGTCAACCCCCCTTTCTCGCATCACTTGAATGGCAGTGGGGTGGACGTAGCCGGCGGGCCGGGTGCCGGCGCTTTCGGCGGTAAGGGGTAAACCTCGTTGTTGGGCGTAGTGGTTAAAAAAACCTTGCGCCATCTGGCTGCGGCAGGAATTGCCGACGCAGACGAAGATAATGCGTGGGAATTTGCTCACATCCAACCTCTCTTGGTTCCTAAAGAAATCGTTTGGTGCTCGATGGACTTCAGCATACAATAACATGCGTGAAGCCGCTCAAACTGCTAAAGAAGATCCTTGCTGGCTCGAGAAACGTACAGTTCACTGATATGGTGAACTTGCTGGAAGCGTACGGGTTTCATCTTTCCAGGGTCAACGGAAGCCATCATATTCTTACTCATCCTGACGTACACGAATTGGTCAATCTGCAGAACGTTAAAGGGCAGGCTAAGCCCTATCAAGTAAGGCAATGCCTGAAGCTGGTGGAGCGGTATAATCTGAGATTGGAGGACTAATGCGCGACTACCATATCAATATCTTCTACAGCGAAGAAGATGAAGGCTATATCGCCGATATTCCAGATTTGGAAAGCTGCTCGGCGTGGGGGGCAACTCCAGCCGAAGCGCTCAAAGAAGTAGAGCTTGCAAAAACAGCCTGGTTGGAAGCTGCTAAAGCCGAAGGCAAGATCATTCCACTGCCCATGTATCGGCCAGTGATCTATCAAGCCACGTCGAGCTGAGATTCCGGGCTATCAAAGCAATTCATCTTGACTGAAAATATCGCCATCTTCATCGGAGCTTCTTTGCTGCTCATCATCGCGCCGGGGCCGGACGTCCTGTTCCTGATCGCGCAAGGGATCAGCAGAGGACGCAAGGCGGGCCTGGCCACTGCGCTGGGGTTGAGCGCGGGGAACTTGGTGCACACCACGGCGGCGGCGCTGGGGGTTTCAGCGATCTTTCGCGCCTCGCCGCTTGCGTTTCAGGGGGTGAAGTGGGCGGGTGCAGCGTACTTGCTGTTCTTGGCCTGGAAGGCGATCCGACACCGTCACGAGTTGCTGTCGTTGGCAAGCGGGGTTGAGCTGGAGGGCCGCACGCTGTTTTGGCGCGGGTTTTTGATGAACGTGCTCAACCCGAAGGTCGCGCTCTTCTTCCTGGCGTTCCTGCCGCAATTTGCCGTCCCCGAAGGCGGTGCGATCTGGCTGCAGATGCTCTTGCTAGGGGCGCTGTTCACGGCGCTGGTGGTGCTGGTGTTTGGCGCGATTGGGGCCTTTGCCGGGCTGCTCGGCGGTTGGATTCAACGCGGCGGCGGGGGGCGGGTGAACGTCTATCTCTCTTGGACGGCAGCTGCGGTGTTTCTCTTGCTGGCCGTGCGCTTGGCGCTGCCGTAAAGCTGGATCACATGGCGAAACGCTGCTTCAACCAGAGCGCCACGTTCACCAAGCCGATCATGACGGGCACCTCGATCAGCGGCCCGATCACGGCCGCAAACGCCGCTCCGGACCCGATACCGAACACAGCCACCGCCACGGCAATGGCAAGCTCGAAGTTGTTGCTGGCTGCGGTGAACGAGAGCGTCGCCGTTTTGGAATAATCTGCCCCCGCCTTACGCCCCAGCCAGAAGCTCACCAAGAACATGAGCACGAAATAAAGCACCAGCGGAACGGCGATCCGCACCACGTCCAACGGGATCTGCACGATCAGATTGCCCTTGAGGCCGAACATGACCACGATGGTGAACAGCAGCGCAATCAACGTGAGCGGACCGATGCGCGGGAGGAACGCCTTCTCGTACCACGCTTGCCCTTTTTGTCTGATCAACACAGCGCGCGTGAGAAACCCCGCGATCATGGGAATGCCCAAATAGATGAACACGCTTTGCGCGATCTCGCCGATGCTGATCGGGACCAAACTCCCTTGCAGACCCAACAGCGGAGGCAGCCAGGTGATGAACACCCAGGCGTAGACGCTGTAGAAGAACACCTGGAACAGGCTGTTGAAGGCCACCAAGCCGGCGGCGTACTGGGTGTCGCCCCTGGCCAGTTCATTCCAGACGATGACCATGGCGATGCAGCGCGCCAGGCCGATCAGGATCAAGCCCGTCATGTATTCGGGCTTGTCGGCCAGCAAGGCAATCGCGAGCAGGAACATCAACACGGGGCCGATGAGCCAGTTCTGCACAAGCGACAGGCCCAGGATTTTGGTGTTCCTAAAAACCTCGCCAAGCTCCTCGTATTTCACTTTTGCAAAGGGCGGATACATCATCAGGATGAGGCCGATGGCGATCGGGACGTTGGTGGTCCCCACCTGGAACTGGTTGATGAAGCCCTCGATGCCCGAAAACAAGGCCCCTGCCCCCACACCGACGGCCATGGCCAGGAAGATCCACAGCGTGAGGTAGCGGTCCAGCGTGGAGAGCCGTTTGGTTGTATGGATGTCGATGCTGGTCACCCCGTTCGACATGGTAAAACCCCTTTTGGTGAGATTTGCTTTTTCGAGAAGTTTCTACTGGAATAGCATCTTTTTCAGATCCCCAATCGAGGGCACCTTGCCGCTGCTCTTGACTTGCCCATCCACCACCACGCCGGGCGTGAAGAACACGCCGCGCTTGGCGATCTCGTTGGGATCCGTCACCTTCACAACCTCGGCTTGTAGGTTCAACTCTTCCAGAGCTTTTTTAACCAGCTGCTCGGTCTTTTGGCACTTGGGGCATCCCATGCCCAGGATTTCGATCTTCATCTTTGCTCCTTTCTGGTTCTGTAGGGCAGGCTGTGCCTGCCGAATTTTCTACGCTTTAGAGGCTTCCGAAAAACATCCCCGCCAGCGTAGCCAGCCCAATCACCAGCGCCACATAAGCCACGGTCTTGCGCGTGCCCAGCACGCTGCGGATCACCAGCATGTTGGGCAGACTTAGCGCCGGGCCGGCCAACAAGAGCGCCAGCACCGGTCCCTTGTCCATTCCCAGGTCCATAAACGATTTGACGATGGGCACCTCGGTGAGCGTGGCGAAGTAGAAGAACGCGCCCACCACCGAGGCGGTCAGGTTGGAGATCAGCGAGTTGTCGCCCACCGTGGAGACG
>DATCIV010000138.1:0-3575 GCA_036507575.1 Candidatus Bipolaricaulota bacterium
ACGATAAGATGACGATCCAAAAGAAGCAAAACGGTGCGCGCCAACTTCGAAAAGAGCCATGCGGAGGTTGGAGCGGGCCTTGCAGAGAAGGAGATGCAATGCGGGCATTTGAAGTCACACAGCTGCTGACGGAGCGCGAGCAATCGAAAAAACCGTACCTGGAATTCCTGCGCGCGGCAGACCTGAGCATGGGGCTGTACGCGCTCAAGGCCGGCGACCAAGATGCGCAGCATCCGCACCAGCAGGACGAGGTGTACACCGTGCTGAGCGGCAAGGGAAAAATCCGTGTGGGAAGCCAGGATCGCGACGTACAGGCGGGCTCGATCGTGTACGTGCCCAAGGGAGTGGAGCACCGCTTCCACAACATCGTGGAGGACGTGCAGATCCCGGTGTTCTTCGCGCCCGCTGAAAACCTTCAGGCCACCTGACACAGCCGGCCATGCCTTATTGACTTCCTGCCAGGGTATCGCTGATAATGGAAAGCGGCCAAGCGAGGATGGCGCCTTGATCAAGCCCAGGACTGCTGTTCCACCGTTGCATGTCAAGCTCGTCGGTGGCTCAGACTGGAAATTGGAAGAGCAGCGCCCCAAGCAGTTCACGATGATCGTTGCCTATCGCGGCTTTCACTGCCCTAAGTGCGAGATCTACTTGCGCGAACTGGACCGTCTGATGGGGGAATTCCAACAGCGCGGCGTGAGCGTGCTTGCCGTCAGCTGCGACACATTGGAGCGGGGCCAACTTACCCAGGATGATTGGGGGCTGCAACGCGTTCCACTGGGCTACGGGATGACCGTCCTCACTGCAAGAGCTTGGGGCCTTTACATCTCAATCGGCCGAGGCAGGACCTCCAAAGGCATTGAGGAGCCGGCGCAGTTTAGCGAGCCGGGGTTGTTCCTGATCCGGCCGGACGGCACGTTGTACGCAGCCATCATCAGCACCATGCCCTTTGCGCGCCCAAACTTCAAGGAGATTTTATCGGCTTTGGATTTTATCCTTGAGAAGAATTATCCAGCTCGCGGAGAAGCCTGATGCTTGACAAATCGCCGCAAGAGATATAGCGTAAGAGCGCTTAAAACGGACAGGTGAGGAAGTGCATCTAGCCGCATTTTTGTGGCACTCATCGAAAACGTTTGGGGTAAAGGAGGTGGTCGAGGCCCCCCAGCTATCCAGTGGGTTGGATTTCCATTGACATTCCTCAAGGAGGTTCCTAGTGTTTAAGGCATTCACGCGACGAAGCTTCCTGAAAGCCCTGGGCGCAGGCGTGGCCCTTGGCAGTCTGTCTCCCATTCGAACCTTTGGACAGGGCCAATCGCTTAACATCCTGACGTGGAGCCATTTTGTCCCGTCCTACGATGTGTGGTTTGATGCGTATGCTCAGGCATGGGGGCAGGCGAACAACGCGTCTGTCACCGTCGACCACATCTCGTTTGCGGACCTAGTCCCGCGCGCCAACGCTGAGGTGGCTGCTCAAGAAGGGCATGACGTGTTCTTCTTCCTGGCGCCTCCGGCAGCGTTTGAGCCCGAGGTGCTCGATCTAAAAGACCTGGTTGACACGGTCGAGGCCAAGCACGGCCCGATGGTGCCGCTGGCGCGCAACAGCACATTTAACCCGGTGACGAACAAGTTCTTCGCGTTCTCGGACAACTTTGTCCCCGATCCAGGCGATTACCTCAAGAGCAAGTGGGAAGCCGTTGGATTCCCCAACGGGCCTTCCAACTGGGATGAGCTGCTGCAAGGCGGCATCGCCATCCGCGACAGGTTCCCCGAGGTGCAAATCCCCGTGGGTCTGGGCTTCTCACAGGATATTGACTCGAACATGGCCACGCGCGCTATGCTCTGGACCCATGGCGGCTCGATTCAGGACCAAAACGAAAACGTGGTGCTCAACTCGCCAGAGGCCCTGGCAGCGCTGGAGTATGGCGTCAGATTGTTTAAAGAGGCCATGAGCCCGGCCGTGCTCAGCTGGAACGCTGCCTCGAACAACCAGGCCCTCAACGCCGGGCAAACCAGCTACATCCTTAACTCGATCTCGGCCTACCGCAGCGCCCAGGCCAACCAACTGCCCATAGCTGACGACATCTTCTTCGTTCCACCGATGACCGGACCTACGGGGATTCAAGTTGCCAGCGAACACGTTATGGGCACGTGGGTGATATGGAAGTTCGCCAAAAACCCAGATTCAGCCAAGGCATTTTTCGCCTCACTGGTGGACAACTATTCGACAACCACGGGTTTTGCCACCCCCAGTGGCACACTTGAAGGCCAACGCGGAGCCGTCATGAACAGCCAGTTGTACAACTTCCCGTCCTATCCGGGCTCCCTGGCGGACGCCAGCGTCACGGACCCTGCGGCCCGGGCTCAGGCGGGTGCAGCAGTGATACCCACGCTGGTCGAGGAAGATCCGTTTGGTTCGAACCCGCCCAACAAATTGGCAGTTCTCAAGGACGCGCTGGCTTGGAGTACCAACGTGGGCCATCCCGGCCCGGCCAACCCGGCCATCGGGGAGATCTTCGATACGTTTGTGCTGCCAGACATGTTTGCCAAGGCTGCCACGGACCAACTCACCCCTGCGCAAGCGTTGGCAGAGGCGCACGCCAGGTGCAAGGAGATCTTCATCAAGTGGAGAGAGCGCGGCTTCGTGACCGGAGGCGAGGGCGACAAATAGCTCCTCAAACTGAAAACTTCTAGCAAACCACGCGCAAGGGAGACCGTCGCCCGCGGTCTCCCTTGCCTTGATTTAGGGGAAGAGCAAGACGCGCATGAGCAAGGTAGAAACGCGCCACCTCAAGAAATACTTCGGCCCCGTCAAAGCCGTCGATGACGTGGATCTTATTTTGGAGGAAGGGGAATTCCTAGTACTCCTGGGCCCTTCGGGCTCCGGCAAGACCACCCTGATGCGCCTCATCGCAGGGCTTGAAGCCCCCACCGCCGGGGAGATCCTGATCAACGAGCAAGTGGTTAATGAGCTGCCCCCCCGCGCGCGGGGGGTGGCCATGGTGTTCCAAAGCTACGCGCTGTATCCGCACAAGACGGTCTACGGCAACATCGCGTTTCCCCTGCGGGCCCAGCGCGTTCCCAAGCGCTTCATCGCCGAGAAGGTGGCTGAAGCCGCGCGCATGTTTGAGATCGGCGAGCTATTGAGCCGAAAGCCCAGACAGCTCTCTGGCGGACAGCGCCAGCGCGTAGCCCTGGCCCGCGCCATGGTGCGCCAACCCAACCTGTTCTTGTTCGACGAGCCGCTGTCGAATCTGGACGCAAAACTTCGCAGCTCCGCGCGCGCAGAGCTGCGACAATTCCAGCGAAAAGTGGGCACCACCACCCTCTACGTCACCCACGATCAAGTGGAGGCCATGGGTTTAGGCGACCGCATCGCCGTGATGGATAAAGGCAAGATTCTACAAATCGGATCTCCCCAGCAGATCTATCACGAGCCCGCCAACACGTTTGTAGCCACCTTCGTGGGCTCTCCCCCCATGAACCTACTGGAGCACGGCCCCATTTGGGTGGGCTTCCGCCCGGAAAGCTTTTGGCCTCGAGAATTGCACGCGATCTCAGGAAATTTGATCAACTTTTCG
>DATCIV010000139.1:0-3861 GCA_036507575.1 Candidatus Bipolaricaulota bacterium
CAAGCTGGGCGCTCGCTTTGTGGACGTGTCCTTGCCGCACACGCCGTACGCGCTGCCCGCGTACTATCTGATCTCGTGCTCCGAGGCGAGCGCCAACCTGGCCCGCTACGACGGGGTGCGCTACAGCGCGCGCATGAGCGACGATTCGCTCTACGACGTGTACGCCCAGACGCGCGACCGCTGCTTCGGCCCGGAGGTCAAGCGCCGCATCCTGTTGGGCACGTATGCGCTCAGCGCGGGCTACTACGACCAGTTCTACGGCAAAGCGCAAAGGGTAAGAACGCTCATCCAGCGCGATTTCAGCGCGGCGTTCCAGCAGGCGGATCTGCTGCTGGCCCCCACCTCCCCCACCCCGGCCTTCAAGCTGGGGGAGAAGGTGGACGACCCGGTGACGATGTACCTGACGGACGTGTACACGGTCTCGATCAACCTGGCGGGCGTGCCCGCGATCTCGATCCCCGGCGGGACGGTGGAAGGACTTCCGTTCGGGCTCCAACTCATCGCCGACACGCTGCAGGAGGCAAAACTTCTGCGCGCCGCGTACGCGTTCGAGCAGAGTTGCTAATACACGACCACCGTGATTTTTGTAGCTCACTTGGCCGGCCCTATTCAACCCCTCGCCACTTGGACCACAGCAGCTTCCATCCCCCCAGCGAGATGAGATAACGATAGCCGATGGCGTTCTTGATCGTTCTCGCCGCCCAGCCCGAGAAGTGATAGCGGTTCTGGACCACGCCAAGGGCGTCTTTCTCGCCCACGCTGATGAAGATGCCAAGCCGCTGCGGCTCGCAAGAGGTCAACGGTTGGCAGGAGAGCAGTTTGCAAAAATTCCGGGCGACCATCGGCCCTTGTTGAATGGCCAGCTGGGCGGTGGGCGGCAAGACCACGCCGTTGGCCATGGTCGCGGCTGCGCTGTCGCCGACGACGAACACCTCAGGGTGTCCTTGCGCTTGCAGATATTCGTTCACCAAAGCGCGCTTCTGGCGGTTGACGGCCAAGCCGCTGCCTTCGATGAGCCGGTGCCCGCGCACGCCGCCCGTCCAGAGGATGAGGCCTGCTTCCAGCGTGCGGTCGTCTCCCAGCAAGAGGCAGTGGTCCTCGATGGCCTTGACGTGCGCCCCCGTTACAATTCGGATGCCTTTGCGCTCCAGCAGTTGCGTCGTCAAGGGGATGATGCGGTCCTGGCATTCTTTGCAGGATGCCAGCACGGATGGGCCGCCATCGAGCAACGTGATCCGCAAGACGCCATCGGGAATGCCGTACTCCCTGGCCGCGCGATGGCACCAATCGGCCATCTCCCCCGCCAACTCCACGCCGGTCAACCCCGCGCCGCCGATGACGATATGCGCCCGCCACGGCTCCTCGGGGTGGTCTTTGTAATTGATCAACGCCTCTTCCACCCTCAAATGAACGCGGCGAGCCTCGCTCCAATTGCTCAGAGTCAACGCGTGCTCGGCCAAGCCGGGGACGTCGTAGAACTCCGGTTGGCTTCCCAGGGCGATCACCAGAAAGTCATAGGCCAGCGTTTCCTCCTGACCTTGCTGGCTGACCGTGACGGTTTGCCCTTCAAGGTCAATGCCCAGGACCTCCCTGCGCAGGAACTGGATGGGGGAGCCTTCGAGCAATTGGGGCAGATCCACCGTCACTTCGTGAAAATCGCGCCTGCCCACGGCCGGCTCGTGGAGCAAGGTGGTCAGATAGTGATAGTCGTTTCGATTGATCAGCGTGACGTGTGCTCTCGGCTTCTTCAACCCAAGCGCGCAGGTCAAGCCGGCGTAGCCTGCGCCCAAAATTAAGATGCGTGGCTCGAGCGAGGTGCGATTCCAGAACATCGCCTGCCAGCGCTCCAGCCGCTGTCGAAGTTTTTGCGTTTTACCTTCACATACTCGTATCTCATCGGGCGTTGTAGCCGTTGTTGACTCGCGCATGAAGCCTCCTGGGCAAAGCCGGTAGTCCATGGGACACAGCGTACGGACAGGGGGCCAGCGGGAGGTCCCAGATCAACAGGACCTCCCACCGTCCTGGGAGAAAGGGGTTGCTAACGCAATACCTGCCGAGCTTGGCTCAGGATGGACTTCAGCTCGTCGGCCTTCTGCAGCGCGTCCCGGAATGCGGGCCCTGTGCGCACGAGTTCGCCAAACCCACCCAGCGCGCTTCGATAGGGATCCAATTGTTCGGCGGCCTTGAGCGCCTCCCACAGCGAACCAGCCGCTCCTTGACCTGCGGCGAAATGCTACAGCAGCGCGTCCAACTCTACGAGCGCCTGATTTTGATCCTTCTCGAAGATGCGCAGCAGCGGAAGGTTCAGCTCGCCGGCCCCGTTGAAGGTGGCGCCGGCCAAGCCCGCGATCTCTTCCACGGCAGGGATGACGCCGCGCGCGAAATCCGGCAGCGGCTGCTCCGTGGCCGGGCCGGGTTTTGCTTCGCCCACGACGATGCGCCCGACCATCCCCAGGAACTCGTGTGGGATGCAGAAGTAGTCGTAGACCCCCTCTATCTGCTCGAACGTATGAGAGAAGGTGAAGGGCCTGCCGTCCAAGCCCAAGATGCCCGAATCCCAGGGGGCGGCCCCCTCGGGGATGCGCAGCGCCTTGCGGTTGTTTTGCGGGTGGTAGGCGGTGGTGCTGTGCAAATCCACGATTTGGAACCACGTCAGCGTATCCCCCGGCTGCAGCCGCACCGCCACCGGGTCGAACTCGAAAACGCCCCCGCGCACCCGCATGCCGACCGCCACCGCGGGCTTGCTCTGCGCCTGGGCCACGTACCGTCCCGCTGACCCACTTGCGGTCAAAGCGGCGAGCCCCAAGCCCGCCGCCTTCAAGAAGGAACGCCTTGACCAAGTGTTTTTGCTCATGTTTGAATTCCTTTCTCGCGATCTTTATCGCGCGCGATCTCTAACGCGACTGGGGCACCAAGGTCCCCGTCGGGGTCTTGATGACGAACAGGTTCTCAAAGTTGACGTGCAGCACCTTGGCAAAGGGCGGGAAGTTGCCGGGGTCGGGCTCATCCATGGACATCGCCATCAGGTGCAGCTCCCACTGGCCGGGGAGGGTGAAGTGGCTTTTGTCCGCCGCGCTCATCGAGTAAACCTCGCCGTCTTCGTTGCGGATCGAGCCGTCGGCGCGGCGCAGCTGCTCGGCGAACATGAAGTGCCCCGCCAAACCTGCATACGCCAGCTCGCCGTTGACGTAGAGGTCGGTGGCGGGCCAGCCCGCCAGGAAGTTGAACACGTCCGGCAGCACGGGCGCCTCGCGGCCGGTGTCCCCGTGCAACCACTCGTTTTGCACCAAGCGGGCCTGCGGATCGATGTGCATTACCAAACGGATTTCGCCCTCAAAGTACTCCCGCTTGACCACCGTAACCCCTTTTTCCTCGCTCGTGGTTTGAGAGAAGAACAAGGGGCCGCTGCGCTCGGTAGGGTACAAGGTGGCTTCGATCGTTCCGCTGCCCGTAGCCGCGTCAACGTCCAGCGCCACGAAGCCTCGCAGGGGGCGTATGGTTTGGCCGGCCCAATCGAAGTTGTCGCCGTAGCCGCCGATCACGATGGGATGGTCGCCCTTCAAGACCCAATGCTGATCCGAGCCGGCGGAGTTGGGTTGGGCCAGCGTGGTCTGCCACCCCCACCCGCCAAGGCTGGCGCCGCTCAAGAGCAGCAACCAAGCCAGGAAAGGAACTCGCATGAAGTTTCGCATATCTTGCCTCCAAAAGCTTAATGTCCTTCAGACTATGAAGAAGACGACGGCATTGCAGTAAGCGCGCTTACAAGCGAACGCGCCGATAAAGGGAAGAGGACGGCTTTCGTTGGAAAGCCGTCCTCTTGAGGAGAGTGGGAGGGGTCACGGGTCTTAGCAATATGAGCGG
>DATCIV010000140.1:0-2109 GCA_036507575.1 Candidatus Bipolaricaulota bacterium
CACACCAACGCGCCGGGCAAGCTGGAGGTGGTCCCCACCAAACCCACGCTCACCCAGCGGGACCTGTCGCTTGCGTACTCGCCCGGCGTGGCCGAGCCGTGCAAGGAGATCTACCAGGACAGCGAAAAAGTGTTCCACTACACCAACCGCGGCAACCTGGTGGCCGTGATCACCAACGGCACCGCCGTGCTGGGCCTGGGCGACATCGGCCCGCTGGCCGGCAAGCCCGTGATGGAGGGCAAGGCCGTGCTTTTCAAGCGCTTTGCCGACATCGACGTGTTCGACATTGAGGTTGGCACCAAGGACCCGCAGGCCTTCATCCACGCGGTCGAGCTGCTGGAGCCCACCTTCGGCGGGATCAACCTGGAGGATATCAAGGCGCCTGAGTGCTTCCTGATCGAGGAAACGCTCAGGCGCAAGATGAACATCCCCGTGTTCCACGACGACCAGCACGGCACGGCCATCATCTCGGGCGCCGCGCTGCTGAACGCGCTCGAGGTCGTCGGCAAGGACATTGAGAAGGTCAAGATCGCCTTCAACGGGGCCGGCGCCGCGTCCATTGCCACGGCCAGGTTCTACCTGGAGCTGGGCGCGCGCAGGGAGAACATCATCCTGTGCGACAGCAAGGGCGTGGTCTACCGGGGGCGCAAGGAAGGCATGGAGCCTTACCGCGCCGCGTTTGCGACCTCCAAAAAGGCGCGCACGTTGGCTCAAGCCTTGGAGGGAGCGGACGTGTTCGTGGGCCTGTCCGTGGGCGGAGCGGTCAGCGCGCCGATGCTCAAGCAGATGGAGAAGCATCCGATCGTCTTTGCCCTGGCAAACCCCGACCCCGAGATCGACTACGACCTGGCCAAGGCCACCCGACCGGACGCAGTGGTGGCCACTGGGCGCTCGGATTACCCCAACCAGGTGAACAACGTGTTGGGCTTCCCCTTCATCTTCAGGGGGGCGCTGGACGTGCGCGCGCGGGAGATCAACGAGCCCATGAAGATCGCGGCGGCCAGGGCGCTTGCCTCACTCGCCCACGAGGACGTGCCCGACGCGGTGGTCAAAGCGTACGGGGTGCCTTCCTTGAGCTTCGGGCCGGACTACCTGATCCCAAAGCCGCTGGACCCGCGCGTGCTGCTGTGGGTGACGCCCGCGGTGGCCAAGGCCGCGATGGACTCCGGCGTGGCCACGCGGGCGGTCGAGCTGGAGAGCTACCGCGCGCAGCTGGAGGCGAGGCTTGGCAAATCGCGACAGCTCATGCAGATCATGACCAACAAGGCGCGCAGCGCCCCCAAGCGGCTGGTGTTGCCTGAGGGCGAAAATGTGAAAATCATCCGCGCCGCGCACCAGCTTGCCGAGGAGGGCATTGCCCATCCCGTGCTGCTGGGCAGGCCTCAGGTCGTCGAGCAGAAAACGAAGGAGATGCGGCTGGCTCCGGGCGGCGTTGAAGTGGTGGATCCCGACGCCAGCCCCAAGCGCGAGGCGTACGCCCAGCGCCTGTATCAGCTGCGCCAGCGCAAGGGGCTCACGTTGAACGAGGCCAAAGAGCGCATCCTGGACCGCGACTACTTCGCCTCGGTGATGCTGGAGCAGGGGGACGTGGACGCGATGGTCTCGGGGCTTTCCTTCCACTACCCCGAGGCGCTGCGCCCGCCGTTGCAGGTGATCGGCACCGCGCGCGAGCAGCACATCGCGGCCGGGGTGTACCTGATCACGCTCAAGAAGCGCAACCTGTTCTTCGCCGATGCCACGGTGAACATCGACCCCACCGCCGAGGAGCTTGCCGAGATCGCGCTGCTTGCGGCAGGGCTTGCCAGGCGCTTTGAGGTGACGCCCCGCATCGCGATGCTGAGCTTCTCCAACTTCGGCAGCGTGCGCCACCCGCGCGCGGACAAGGTGCGCCGCGCCGTGGCGCTGCTGCGCGAGCAACACCCGGACCTGGTGGTGGACGGCGAGATGCAGGCCGACTCCGCCGTGGTCGGCGAGATCCTGCAAAATACCTACCCCATGAGCGATCTGAAGCAGGCGGCCAACGTGCTCATCTTCCCCAGCCTGGAGGCGGGCAACATCGCCTACAAGCTGTTGCAGCGGCTTGCGGACGCCGAGGTGGTGGGCCCGATC
>DATCIV010000141.1:0-2178 GCA_036507575.1 Candidatus Bipolaricaulota bacterium
CGCAGAAACGCGCCGACGGCGTTGGAAGCCAGGCGCACGTCGTCGTAGGTATAGCGCTTCACCGCGCCGCCCAGGCCTTCCCAGATCAGCGCCGTCTTGGAGGCTTTGCCCTGCCGGCAGATGCGGTCCGAGCAATGCCAGCCGATGTTGATCGCATCCCCCGCCCGGTAGCCGAGCGCCTGCTCCGCGATGGACCAGGAAAAATTCTCCAATTTCTGTTCGTAAGAGCGCGCCATGATCATCCCTTCAAGGGTTCGCTTTTCTCCAGGATCACGACGGCTTTGGCGACGTCCTTGAGGTGGGCAAGCGACACCTGCATGCCCGAAATCCCCTGTTCCCGGCAGAAGCGCTGCACCTTCCCGTGCACCTTCATCTCCGGTTTACCCAAGGGATTATGTATGACTTCGATCTGGTCAAACTGGAAGCCGTCGCGCCAGCCGGTGCCCATCGCCTTGAGGAAGGCTTCCTTGGCGGCGAAGCGGGCCGCGTAGTGCCGCGCGCTCGAGCGTTTGGACTGGCAGTAGCTGATCTCCTGCGCCGTGAACAGCCGCTCTTTCAACCCCGGCGTGCGGGCCAGCTTCCGCTTGACGCGCGCCACTTCGATGATGTCCGTCCCGATCCCGAAAATCAACGCAACTCCTCAAGATGCGCTACCCTAAACATTACCCTCTCCCTCTGGGAGAGGGCTAGGGTGAGGGCTCCCCTCATCCCATGCAAACTTTGGTTGCCCTTCTCCCGTCGGGGAGAAGGAGAAATGCTTCGCTCGACTAATGCAGCGCCTTTTGCAGCTGGTCTTTGAGCAGGGGGCACTGCGGCCACTCCGTGCAGGAATGGCTCTGCAAGTGCGGGCGACCTTTGGCGTCCAGGTTGTCCGGATGCCAGCAGAACTGGCCGATCCAGATCTCGCGGCTGATGGCCCAGGGTCCCACGTAAGGGCAGTCGCGCTTTTCGTTCGGCACCGTGTTCATGCGTCCTCCTTTTAACGCGTTTCCTTGTCACCGGCCGTTGCGGCGGCATCGGGCTGGGAGGCGACTCCTTGCTGCCTGGCCCAACTTTGTCCCCACGCAAAAGCCCGCACGTTGTCCGCCACCGTGCGAGGGGGAACGCTTTGCTCCAACGCCTCCCGCCACGCTGTTTCCGAAAAATCCAGCAATTGCGACAGCACGCCCAGCATGATCGTGTTGGCCAGCTTGGGGTTGCCGAGCTCCTGCGCGCAAACCAGCGCCGGGACCACCCACGCCCGCCGTGCGTTCAGGTACAGCGTCTCCTCGAAACCTGAGGGGTAGGGTACCAGCTTCAACGACTCCAGCGACGGCATCACCTGTTGATCGTTGACCAACGCCACGCCCTGCGGCCTCAGCTGCGACAGGTGGCGCAGCGCCTCCAGCTTCTCAAAGGCAAGCAGGATATCCACCTGTCCCTCTGGGATGACGGCCGAGGTGACTCGGGAGCCGAAGCGCACGGTCGAGCACACCGAGCCGCCGCGCTGGGCCATGCCGTGCACCTCGGAGGCGCTGACCAGGTGGCCGCTGCCTTGCGCCGCCTGGGCCAGGATCTGGCCGGCCAGCAGCGATCCCTGCCCGCCCACGCCCACCAGCATCACGTTGGTCGCGGGCTTTTTCATGGGGCTTTCCTTTTTGCGTTCAAGAAACGGGCCACGGATTCGGCCACCCGCGCGCCCGTGCCGATCCCCTGGGTGACCGTGCCGTACCCGAAGGCCACGTCGCCGCAGGCGAAGACCCCGTTGTGGTCCGTGGCGCCGGTGAAGTCCGCGTAGACCTTGTGGTCGTGGCCCACCGCGCTGCGCTTGAGGAAGCGCAGGTCCGCCTCCTCGCCGATGGCCAGGATCACGGCGTCCGCCTGGACCTGAAAATCGCTGCCGGGGATGGGCATAGGCTGCGCTCGTCCGCCCTCCTCGGCGGAGCCCTGCTGCATGTGAACCAGGTTCAATCCCTGCACGCGCCCATTCTCCACGATCAAGCGCGTGGGCGTGTTCAGGTACTCAAAGCGCACCCCTTCCTGGATCGCCGCCTCGATCTCCTCGTGGATGGCCGGCATCTCCTGCGGCGTGCGCCGGTAGTACACCGTCACCTGCGCGCCCAGTCGCATCGCCGCGCGGGCGCAGTCGATGGCGGTGTTGCCCCCGCCGACGACGGCCACCCGCTTGCCCAGCTCGGG
>DATCIV010000142.1:0-2675 GCA_036507575.1 Candidatus Bipolaricaulota bacterium
AGGATCGCGTTGAGGTTGGCGCCGTCCATGTAGCACAGCCCGCCGGCCTCGTGCACGATGCGCGTGATCTCCAAAATATCTTCCTCGAACAGGCCCAGCGTGTTGGGGTTGGTCAGCATCAAGCCGGCGGTGGCCTCGTCCACGTTGCGCTTGAGCGCCTCCACATCCACCAAGCCGCGGTCGTTGGAGGCGGTTTCCATCACCTCAAAGCCGGCGATCACGGCCGAGGCCGGGTTGGTGCCGTGGGCCGAATCGGGGAGAAAGATCTTGGTGCGTTTGCCCAGTTCCCCACGCTGCTCCAGGTGCTTGCGGATGATGAGCATGCCCACCAGCTCGCCCTGCGAGCCGGCCGCCGGCTGCAGCGTGATGGCGTCCATGCCCGCGATGTCGCGCAGCAGCTCGCCCAACTCGTACATCAAGCGCAACGCGCCCTGGGACAGGGCTTCCCCTTGCAGCGGGTGCGCGTCGGCGAAGCCGGGCAAGCGGGCGACGTCCTCGTTGAGCTTGGGGTTGTACTTCATCGTGCAGCTGCCCAGCGGGTAGATCCCATCCTCCACGCCGTAGTTCATCTTGGAAAGCCCCGTGTAGTGGCGCACCACCTCGATCTGGCTGACCTCGGGCAGCTGGGGAGCCGTCTTTCGCACGAGGTGAGGGGGGATGAGACGATCCATCGGTTGTATGGGCACGTCGGCTTGCGGCAGCCGCAGTCCGATGCGGCCCGGTTCGCCCTTGTCGAAAATGGTGGACATTATGGCTCCTTCATCAGTTCAATCAGCCGGTCCAGCTGCGCGCGCGTGCGCTTTTCGGTGACGGCAAGCAGCAGCGCGTCCTTGACCTTCAGCGGCTTGAGCACGTCCGGGTCCAGCACGAGCACGTTCTTCCTGTACAGCCGCCGCTTCAGCGCTTTGGCCCCCTTGGCGCGAATCGCAAACTCGTTGAAGAAGGGGCCCGAGAACGCGCGCGCGTATCCCGCTCCCTCCAATTGCTGCGCCAGGTAGTGGGCCTTTTGCGCGTTGAGCTCCGCAAGCGCCCGCACGCCGTGCTTGCCCAGCAGCGACAGGTAGATGGTCGTGCCCAACGCGAGCAGGGCCTGGTTGGTGCAGATGTTGGAGGTGGCCTTGGCGCGGCGGATGTGCTGCTCGCGCGCCTGCAGGGTCATCACGTAGCCGGTCTTTCCCTCCACGTCCACGGTGCGGCCGGCGATGCGGCCCGGCATCTGGCGGATGTGCTCCTTGTGCGCGGCGAACATGCCCAGCAGCGGGCCGCCGAAGTTCTGGGCATGGCCCAGCGGCTGGCCCTCGCAGGCCACCACGTCGGCCCCGAAGGCGCCGGGCGGCTCCAGCAGCCCGAGCGCGAGCGGATTGGCGCTGACGATCAGGAACCCTGGGCCCAGTTTGCCCTTCAGCTCGGACAGGTCCTCGACGATGCCCAGGAAGTTCGGAGTCTGCAGCACCAGCCCGGCCCATGGCTCTTTGCTTGCCTTTGTCTCAAGCGCAGCGCGATCGAGCTGGCCCGTTTGCGGATCGAAGGGGATGTCCACGAATTTCCAGCCGCGCGCCCAGCGGAAGGTGTCGAGCACGCGCCGCTGCGCCGGGTTCAGCGATTTGGCCACGGCGAAGCGCTTGCGCTTGGTGACGCGCTCGGCCATCATCAGCCCTTCGGCAAGCGCGGAGGCGCCGTCGTACATCGAGCTGTTGGCCACGTCCAAGCCGGTGAGCTCGCAGACCATCGTCTGGAATTCGAACATCCAAGTCAGCGTGCCCTGGGACAGCTCGGCCTGGTACGGCGTATAGCACGTGAGAAACTCCTGGCGCAGGAGCAGGTGGTTGACGACGCTGGGCAAGTCGTGGTCGTAGATGCCGGCGCCCATGAACGAGACGGTGCGGGCCGGGTCCACGTTTTCCGCCGCGAGCGATTGCAGGTGCTGGCGCGTTTCAAGCTCGGTCAGCGCAGGCAGGTTCAAAGGTTTGAAGCGACGCTTGACCTCGGCCGGGATGTTTGAAAAAAACTCCTCAACGGTTTGCGCGCCGATCGCGGCCAGCATGGCGTTTCGATCGGCTGCAGTGGCGGGAATGTATTCGTGCATGGTTCATCACGACAGGCTTCCCACAAAGGCTTTGTATGCCTCGGCGTCGAGCAGGTTCTTCAATTGGGATGCGTCGCTGAGCTTGAGTGCCGCGATCCAGCCCTTGTCGTACGGGGACTCGTTCACCAGCTCGGGCTGGTCGCCGAGCGCCGCGTTGGCTTCGGTCACCTCGCCGTCCACGGGAGCATAGACGTCGGAGACGGCCTTCACGGATTCCACCACGGCAAAGGCCTCACCCTGCTTGACCTTTCTGCTTTTCTGAGGCAACTCCACGTAGACCACGTCGCCCAACTCGCTCTGGGCGTGATCGGTGATTCCCATCACCGCACGGTCGCCCTCGATGCGGATCCATTCGTGCTCTTTGGTGTATTTCAGGTTGGTTGGGTACTCCATGTTGCCTCCCTCATGTTGGCTGTGCGTAGTGTAGCTTCGCCTTCCAACCCCTGCAACGATAAGATGACGATCCAAAAGAAGCAAAACGGTGCGCGCCAACTTCGAAAAGAGCCATGCGGAGGTTGGAGCGGGCCTTGCAGAGAAGGAGATGCAATGCGGGCATTTGAAGTCACACAGCTGCTGACGGAGCGCGAGC
>DATCIV010000143.1:0-2876 GCA_036507575.1 Candidatus Bipolaricaulota bacterium
CCTACGGGGTAAGCGATGATCCATCGTGTTCACTCGCTGTTGAGCTACGCCGGCGACCTATCTTTGTTGTTGCTCGATACGTTGCGCTGGCTGCTGCGGCCAGGCACGTGGCGTTTGCGCCGCATGCTGGCGCAGCTGGACCGCATCGGCTGGGGCAGCCTGGCCGTGGTCTCGCTGATCTCGCTCACCATCGGCATCGCCATCGCCTTTCAGATCGCGTATCAACTGCGAAAGCTGGGGCTGGCCACGCCCATTTACACCGCAAGCTTTTCCGCCCTGATGATCTTTCGCGAGATCGGACCGGTGCTCACCGCCTTGATCGTGGCCGGCCGCGTGGGGGCCTCGATCGCGGCCGAGCTGGGCATGATGAACATCACCCAGCAAATCGACGCGTTGCGGACGCTGGCCACCCCGCCGGTGAAATACCTGGTCGCCCCGCGCCTGGTTGCGCTGCTGCTGGGACTGCCGCTGCTGACGATCTACGCCAACGTGGTGGCCGTGCTGGGCGGGTACCTGGTGGGGGTCACCCAGCTGGGGATGGGCTCCCGGCTGTACCTGGAGATGTCGGCCGCCCTGCTGGACGGAAGGGATGTATGGACGGGGCTGCTCAAATCGGCGGTGTTCGCGCTCATCATCTGCACCGTCAGCTGCCTTGAGGGGCTGCGCACGCAAGGGGGAGCCGAAGGCGTGGGCCGCGCCACCACGCGCGCGGTGGTGGTCTGCTTTCTGCTGGTGATCGCGGCGGACGCGCTGTTCACCGCGCTCTTCTACTTCGCGGGGCAGTGACATGGAAGCGACTCTTCGATTACAACAAGTGCGAAAGACCCTGGGCGGCAAATCGGTGCTGCAAGGCGTCGATTTGCAAGTGGCGCGCGGCGAGGTCTTGGCCATCATCGGCCGCAGCGGCTGCGGCAAGTCCGTGCTGCTCAAGCACTTGATCGGCCTGCTTCGGCCCGATGAGGGCAGTGTGTGGGTGGATGGGGTGGACATCACGCGCCTGCCGGAATCCAAGCTCGATGCGTTGCGCCTGCGGTTTGGCATGGTGTTTCAAGACGCGGCGCTGTTCGACTCTCTGACCGTGTTTGATAACGTGGCCTTTGCCCTGCATGAGCATACGCCTATGCGATTCGCCGACGTCCAGGCGCGCGTGAAAGCCTGCCTGGACACGGTGGACCTGCACGGCATCGAAGGCCAGTACCCGGAAACCCTGTCGGGCGGGATGCGCAAGCGCGTGGGCATGGCGCGCGCGCTCGCCATGAACCCCGAAATCATCCTGTACGATGAACCCACCGCCGGCCTGGACCGGCTCACCGCGCGGGGGATCAACGAGCTGATCGTGCGCTTGAACCGTGAACTGCGCGTGACCTCGGTGGTGGTCACTCACGACATCGAGAGCGCCAAGGCCATCGCCTCCCGCATCGCGCTGCTCGAGGGCGGGGTGATCACGGCGCTGGGCACGCCGGCGCAGCTGCTGGAAAGCGAGGATGAGATCGTCCAGTCGTTCTTGAAGCAAGGAGGGCTTGACATTTGATGGAAAGATTTGGCGGCATCGCATGGAAGACGGGCGCGTTCGTCGTGCTGGGGCTGGCGTTGGCGACGCTGCTCTTGTTTACGGTCCGCAATCCGCGCCTGTTCCAGCAAGGGTACGAGATCCGCGTGTTGATCGACTCGGCGGGCGGGCTGTCGGCGGGCACGCCGGTCAAGTTCGCCGGCGCCGACGTGGGCGAGGTGCAGCGCATCGCCATCCGCTCCCCTCTCCCGCCCGGGCAACCGCCCATCGAGCTCGTCCTGTGGCTTTCGCAGGGCCTCACCCTGTACGCGGACGATCAGGTCTTGGTGGGGATGCTGGGCATCCTGGGCGAGAAATACGTGGAGCTCCTGCCCGGGCCGCAGCGTACGCAGTCCTTGCAGCCGGGGGACGCGCTCGTCGCCGTCTCGCCCATCACGGAGGTGCAAATGACCCAGCAGTTGGCGCGCACGCTGGAGGAGTTCGAGCGCGCGTTGGTGAGGGTCAACCAGCTGGACGTGGACCTGGAGCCGTGGCTTACGCTCAAGGGCGAGGTGGAGTCGTCTTTACAGCAGGCCAACCGCATGCTGGAACAACTGGAGCAAACGGCACAGCGGGCACAGGCCTTGCTGGAGCAATGGCAGGAGGCGGGCACAGGTGCAGGCCGGCTCTGGGGCGAAGCTGCACGCTGGCTGCCCTGGGTCGCCGCCGCCGGGGTCGCTTTACTGGCGCTGCTGATATGGAGGTAAATGCGCAGTAGGCCGGCACAGCCGGCCCTACAAAAACACGGTAGCGATGCACTAGTCCTCCAAGGATTTGCTTCATACAAGCGCGCGCTCTATCATCGTCCCATCTTCGTCATCATGGGGAGCGTTTCATCCATGCCGGCCAAACGAACGCCAAAATTGAGCCCCTTCCTCGCCGAGGATTTCTACGAGCTGAATTACGCCCTGGACCCACGCATCGCGCCGGATGGAAAGGCCATCGCCTACGTGGTGCAAAAGGTGTCCTTGGACCGCAAGGGCTATCAAAGCGCCCTCTGGCTGTGCGACGCCGCGGGAAAATCGCACAAGCGCTTCACGGCGGGCGAAAAGCGCGACCATTCCCCGCGCTGGTCCCCCGACGGCACGCGCATCGCGTTCGTCTCCAACCGCAGCGGGCGCAACCAGCTGTGGCTGATCGGGCTGGACGGCGGCGAAGCCGAACAGCTCACCTACCTGCCCAACGGCGCCACGCAGCCTGAATGGTCGCCGGACGGAAAAAGGCTGCTGTTCGTCTCCACCGTAAACGAAGCTGAACGCGCCGCGCAGGACAAGGAGGGCATCTCCAACCAACCCCTGGCGCCCGACGAGCAGGAGAAGCTGGAACG
>DATCIV010000144.1:0-2202 GCA_036507575.1 Candidatus Bipolaricaulota bacterium
ACGCGCAGGCTGTGGCCTTGGTACGCACGCGGGTCAACGCCCAGGGTCTGGAAGCGCTCCAGCGCGCACGCCGGGATGAAGGCCGTGAAATCCTCCGTTCGCTCCCGCTCGGCGCTCACGAAGGCATTGCCCTCTTGCGAAACGTAGACGTCTGAAGCCAGGAAGGTGACAATCACCGCTTGGCCTGCCAGTGAACCGAGACGTTCTTCAGCTTGCGCGGCGGAGAGCGCGGGCCACGTGCTCGCACCGACGAAGATCGAGGTTGCGGGGCCGAACGGCTGCCATTGACCGCCGATGCTGGCCCGCAGACGGTAGAAATAGGTGCGACCCGGTTGGACGTCTGCATCTACGAAGTACCATGCCTGGGCAGGGATTTCTTCAAACGTGCGTTCGCACGCCGCTGTGGCGCTCGCCGCCCTACATACTTCAAAGCCGTCAATCGTGACCTGCGGCTTGGGGTGCCACTCCAAGCGCGCAGTGCCGGAGGTGGTGTTGAAGTGCTCCACCCGCATGCGCCATGGAGTCTCCGAAGACTTCGCGTATTCAAAAGCATCTTGAGCCAGACGATTGAATTCAGCTTGATAGCGGGCGGCAAGCGGCGCGTCCTCGATGATCAAGACATTTTCTGCGTTCTGCGCAAATGCGCTGCCCGTCCAGTTGGCGGAGCCTGCGAACACGACTTGGCCGTCAAGCACGGCGAACTTGTGATGCAGCAGCCCAGGCAGCGGGGCGATTTGACCGACCCCGAGCGACAACATCTCGTCCATTTCAGAGTAATCGCACCCTTGCCAGCCCTGGCGATCCCACAGCGCGTCCACGCGCACGCCGCGCGTGAGCGCGTCCAGCAGCGCCTTGTGGAGACGGTCGTTGGTGTAATAGTACATGGCAAGCTGGATGCTGTGCTTCGCGGTCTGGATCCAACGGATCAGCTCGTTCTCGATTTGCGTATCCGGCGAGAAGAAGACGTGGACAATCCGCTCAGCAAGCGCGATGGCGCCCGGTTCATCCGTGCGCGTCCGGCTTGCAGAGTTTGCATCAATCAGGCGCTCAAATGCTCGCGTGTACTGTTGCGCCAGGTCTGCACTTTTCACCCACAGCGCGTTGTTGGCCTGCTGCGCCAAGCCACCCATCGTCCAGTTGGCGGAGCCGGTCCACACCGCGCGCCCGTCGGCGACGGCGAACTTGTGGTGCATCAAGCCTGAGCCGGCCGAGACGTGCACTTGGGCGCAAGGGACGCGTTCCGTCAACGACCGAGAGTCGCTTTGCATGGCTTCCCGGTCCAGCACCATGCGCAATCGCACGCCTCGAGTGCACAGATGGCCCAGCGCTTCGAGAATGCGCGGGTCGTCAAGATGGTAAATGGCGACATCCAAGCTGTCCTGCGCATCTGCCAGGAAGCGCATCAGCGCGGCGGCCAGCTCGTTGTCCGTTGACGGCGACAGCGGGTCGGTGAAGAACGCCTGAACCTCGTTGCCGACCTGAGTGGCCGACGAGGGGTCCGCCACGGCGCAGCCAGTCAGACCCAGGGGCGCGCAACAAAGCAACGCCGCCGCCATTCGAAGTGCTAGCATCGTTCTGATTATAAGAAGTTTGGAGCGAGGTGACTTGCGTCGCCCGTTTCCAGAGCACTACAATGCCGCCAGCAGCATAACCTCCCAGCCTCGGCCAAGGAGCAGCCATGAGCATCTACATTGACTCCGGCACGCGCGTGGTGGTCCAAGGGATCACGGGAAGCGAAGGCGGATTCCACACGCGCCGCATGCTGGAATACGGCACGCACATCGTTGCCGGCGTGACGCCCGGCAAAGGGGGCGCGTCCTTTGTAGGCGTTCCCGTCTACAATACCGTCAAAGAGGCGGTCAAGCATCAAGGAGCCAACGCGGCCATCATCTTCGTGCCTGCCGCCTTTGCTGCAGACGCTATGCTGGAATCCGCAGATGCCGGCATCCCTCTGATTGTGTGCATCTCCGAGCGCGTGCCGCTGCACGATATGTTCAAAGTCTACCCGGTGGTGCGCTCCCGCGGCGTGTCATTGATTAGTCCCAACTGCCCGGGCGTCATCTCTCCAGGAAAATCCAAGCTCGGCATCTTGCCCGCCCACGTGTTCAAGGAAGGGCAGGTGGGCATCGTCTCGCGCAGTGGAACTCTAACCTACGAAATCGCCGACCAGCTCAGCCGCCAAGGCATCGGCCAGTCCACCGT
>DATCIV010000145.1:0-2257 GCA_036507575.1 Candidatus Bipolaricaulota bacterium
GCAAAAGGAGAATGCAATGCGACCTGCTCTGTGGATCGTCATCACGTTCGCGTTTGGTTTCGGCAGCGCCACGCTCCATGCCCAGTCTTCGCAAGCTTGGCAGATGCCGCCAGACAACGAGCGCTGCCCGTCGAAGTGGGGTGCGGGCGACGAGCGCGGCGCCGGCAATTGGATGAAGCCCCAGACCGTCCTGCGCGCTACGCGATTGATCCGCACCGGCGAGGTCTTCGAGCTGGGCCAGGTGCTCTCGCCCGATCCCAAGGAGACCTACTTCAATACAGGTCGTAGCTACAATATTTACACCAAGCCCACCCTCCCGCAGCCAAACACCCGCACCAGCAACGAGGAGCTGGTCGTGACGGAGCTGGGGCAGGTCGGCACGCAGTTTGACGGCTTTGCGCACCAGATGTACGGCGGCAGCTTCTACAATTGCTTCAAATTCAACGACCTCTTTACCCGCAACGGCTTCAAGAAGCTCGGCGTTGAGAACGTCGGCACCCTGATGACGCGCGGCGTGATGATCGACGTCGCCGCGCTCAAGGGCGTCGACACCCTGCCCGAGTCCTACGCCATCACGCCGGAGGATTTGCAGCAGGCGCTGGCCCGGCAGAACCTGAAGCTCGAGCCGGGCGACGCCGTCCTCGTTCACACCGGCTGGGGGAAGTACATCGGCAAGGACAATGCGCGGTACGGGAAGAATTGGCCCGGATTGAGTCCAGCGGCGGGAGTCTGGATCGCGCAGCAGGACCCGCTGCTCGTGGGGGCGGATAATTGCTGCATCCAGTTCCAGTCGCCCGTGCCCGCCGAGAATGCGCTTCACGGCATGATGCTGATCCAGCACGGCATCCATCTGCTTGAAAGCTTGAAGCTCGAAGCGCTGGCCGCGGCGCGCGCCTACGAGTTCGCGCTGATCCTGCAACCTCTCAAAATCAAAGGCGGCACGGGCTCCACGGTGGCCCCGGTCGCCATTCGTTAACGGTTGGCACACGCAAGCCAAAGGAGAACTGAAATGTCCGCAAAGGCATTGGTATTGATCGCTGCCCTGCTCGCTTTTTCGACGGCCGTCGTCGCCCAGGACGACCCCATCATGGGCACCTGGAAAGTGAATACGGCGAAAACGAAACTCCCGTCCGGCGAGTCGGCCGCGGCCCTCACGCGCGTGCACGAGCCAATCCCGAACGGCATCAAGATCACCCGGCCGTTGCGCGACGCCAGCGGCAATCCCACGCGCGGAACCTGGACTCTATATTTTGACGGCAAGGACTATCCCGTCCACGGCGACGCGAACCTCGACACGCTTGCGCTCAAGCGCATTGACCGCTTCACCATGGAAGCGGTGGCGAAGAAGGACGGCCAGATCCATAACCGCATGCGCTGGGACGTTACCAAGGACGGCAAGGGCCTGACCTGGACCTCGATCCGCGTGCTGCCCCCGGATCGCGCAGGCACCACCGTGCGCGTCTACGACAAGCAGTAAGGAGCTCTTGGCGTTCCTTGCGTGGCGTCATGGCATGGCTTTATCTGGATATTCATGAAGCTTCGATCTGGGAACATCGCAACTCCCGGTTTTTTCCCTAGCCCAGGCGTTTACGCCTGGGTTCGATGAATCCTAACGTTGTGCAGCCCCCTTTAGGGGGCTTCCCTGACCGCGACCCAGGCCTGAAGGCTTGGGCTATGGGAAGAACGAGCGCCCGGACTTCCAAGATTCATGAATATGCGCGATGCTTGAAAAAATCTGCCGCTCCGGGTAGCCTTGGCAGAGTTGGTGGAACAAACGGACGAATACAAGGGAGGTAGGCAGATGCGCGGAACAATTGGGAACGGAAACCGAGTGTGGTTGATTGCCCTGGCCGGGATTCTCGGACTTTGCGCCTTCTCCATCATTGGCGGGACTCCGCGGGTCATGGCCCAGCAGCGCAGCCCGGAGTTGATTCGCCCGAAGGACCACCCGCTGCAGATGGACCCGCAGCTCGGCGTGCGAGCGGCTCGGCTCGGCGTAGGCAAGTTCCGCCAAGTGGACGTCACGCTCATCGAGATTCCCCCGGGCGGCAGTCTCCCGCCGCACCGCCATCTGGCCGAGGAGATGATTCTGATCGTTTCGGGGAGCGGCTATACTCAGATGTGGCCCCGGCCCGAGGTGCGCAAAGAGCGCTACGACTGGAAGGAAGGCGACCTGCTCTCGCCGAGCTTGAACGCCTGGCACCAGCATTTCAACAGTTCTCAGACCACGCCGGCGCGCTATCTCTCGATCACCACG
>DATCIV010000146.1:0-4460 GCA_036507575.1 Candidatus Bipolaricaulota bacterium
GATGCCGGTCGAAGCTAAATTCTCCCGAGGACAGCCACGCGCTCAAGCCCCCGGCGCTGGTGCTGGTGACCAGCAGATCCAGCCACCCGTCCTGGTCCAAATCCCCGAGCGCCAGCGCCCAAGGGCGCCTTTCGACGTCCAGGGAGTCCTCCACCGCGAACCGGCCGGCGCCGATGTTGGTCAAGAACGAAATGGTGCCCTGTCCCGAATTGGATACCGCCAGATCGAGCCTTCCGTCCCGGTCCAAATCACCGACGGCAAGCGCGACCGGCTCCACGCCCACCGCATAATCCTGGCGGGTGCCGAAGGTGCCGTCGCCGTTGCCCGGAAAGATCGAGACCGTATCGGAGAAGAAGTTGGCCACGGCTGCGTCGATCGCCCCGTCGAGGTCAAAGTCGCGCGCCACCACCGCGCTGGGCCACAGCCCCGTTTCCAGGGTGACCCCCGCTGAGAAGGCGCGCCCGCCGTCGTTGAGCAGGATCGTCAGCGAGTTGTGGCCTGCATTGGTGACGGCCAGATCGGGGTAAAGGTCGTTGTTGAAGTCCGCCGCGGCAAGCCCGTACGGCCACAAGCCCACCTCCACCTCGACAAGCAGGTGAAGGCCCAAGGCGCGCTGCCCGACGAGAATGCTGACCGTGCCCCCGTCGAAGTTGGCCGTGGCCAGGTCGGGGATGCCGTCGCGGTTGAAGTCGGCGCTGATCACGGTGCGGGGGTTTTCGCCCACGGCGAATTGGCGCGCGGCGGCGAAGTGCCCCCGGCCGTCGCCTCGCATCAGCCCCAAACTGTGATTGACGCTGGAACTGACCGCAAGGTCCAGCATTCCATCCGCGTCGAAATCCCCCAAGGCGAACCCCGTGGGGCCCGGCACGACGTTCACAACATCCGCCTGAACCAGCTCCAGGGCGCGGACCGTGCGGCGAACCTGATTGCTTTCCCCTGATTGGTCTCGAACGGTCAGGGTGACCTCATACGCGCCGGGGGTCGAGTACACGTGAACCGGTTTCAGGCCGCGCTCGCTGCTGCCGTCGCCGAAGTCCCAGAGGTACTCGACGATCTGACCGTTGGGGTCGGAAGACGCGCTTGCATCCAGCGTCACCGCAAACGGGATCCAGCCGCTTGCCGGCGTGGCGCTGAAACTTGCCAGGGGGGGCAGGTTTCCGGCCAGAATCTCGAGTTGGTAGCTGGCGCTTGCGCCCTGGTTGTCGCTGACGGTCAGGCGCACGGTGAACTTGCCCGCGCGCGTGTAGGTGTGAGACACCACGGCTCCGGAGCCCGTGGTCCCATCCCCAAAGGTCCACTGCCATTGCGCCAAGCGGCCGTCCACGTCCGCCGAGCCGGAGGCGTCAAACTCGACGGTGAGCGGGATATCGCCTGCGGAAACGCTGGCGGTGAAGATCGCGATCGGCGGGCGGTTGACCAGCGAACAGCCGCTCACCGAGCCCAGGACCAACAAAATGCCCAGCAGCCTGGCCATCGTCCCCCCCCACCCTTGAGGTAAGTTCAACCTCACTATACTTCACCTGCGCAAGGTTGACCAGCCCGGATGCGAATTCGCTTGATCGGGTGTGGACGCTTTGCTACACTGCCAGGGTCATTCCTACGGTGTACGCCTTGCAGCGCGCAGCCATCCTGGAGGAGGTCTTGTGGTCAAGGTCATGATCTGCGGCAACCAAACCCTTGAAGATGTCGAAGCGACCTCGCTGGCGGACGCGCAAGGCTTCATCGTGCTCTCCGACTCCAAGCGGGAGATCGACCTGGAGACCGCCGCCGAACTGATGGCGCAGTCCCCCCTGTTCACCACCTCCGTGCTGGTGACCACCACCACCGATCCGCTGCTGCTTTCCGATTTGGTGGAAGCGCTGGAGCCGGACGCGATCCAGATCCATACGGAGCTGAGCCCCTTGCAACTGGAGCGCATCCGGCGCGCCTTGGGGGGAGGACTGCCGCTGTACGGGGCCTTGGTCATCGGCGACGAAGACGTGGATTGTCTGGAGCGCGCCGAGCGCATGGCCGAAGGCCCGCTGGATGCGTTGATGCTGGACAGTCGCCCGGGCGCGGCCGCCAACGGACTCAACCAATTCGCGCGCTGGGAAGCCAGCGCCAAGATCCGGCAAGCGCTGGAGCCGCTGCCCGTCATCCTGTCGGGCGGGCTGTGCCTGGACAACGTGCTGGATGCCCTGGAGCTCGTGGACCCTTACGCCATCAGCGTCACCAGCGGGGTGGAAACCGCCGATCGCAAAGACCTGGAAAAAGTGAGATCCCTGCTCAGGCGGGTGAGGGCCTTTGAGCGTTGAAACCAAGCAACCCCCGTTGCATCGCTACCCGCTCGAGGGCAAGTTCGGGCCCTATGGGGGACGTTTCGTCCCCGAAAGCCTCATGCCGGCATTGCTGGAGCTGGAGGCTGCCTATGAGTCGGCCAAAGCGGACCCCGCTTTCCAGCAGAGCGTCAAGGACCATCAGATCCATTACGCCGGGCGCCCGACGCCGCTGTTTGAAGCCAGGCGCTTGAGCGCGCACTTCGGCGGCGCCACGATCCTGCTCAAGCGCGAGGACTTGCTCCACGGCGGCGCGCACACGTTGAACAACGCATTGGGTCAGGCGCTGCTGGCCAAGCGCATGGGCAAGGCGCGCTTGATCGGCGAGACCGGCTCTGGAGCGCACGGGGTTGCAGTGGCCATGGTCGGCGCGCTGCTGGGGTTGCGCAGCGAGCTGTTCATGGGGCACGCCGACGTGGAACGGCAACGCTTCAACGTGCACCGCATGCGGCTGCTGGGCGCGCACGTTCATCCCGTGGACGCGTGCGCCGGCACGCCGGCGGAGGCGGCGCTGGAGGAGTGGGCGATGGATGTGAAGAGCACGCATTACGTGAGCAGTTCCGCCGTAGGCCCTCATCCCTATCCCTTGATGGTGCGGGATTTCCAGGCCGTGATCGGCACGGAAACCAAGGGGAAGATCCTGCGCGAACGGGGGCAGCTGCCCGCATGGGTGGTCGCTTGCGTGGGCGCAGGGGGCAACGCCGTCGGTTCGTTCTACCCGTTCGTTGAAGACGCAAACGTGCAGTTGCTGGCAGTGGAGGCTGCGGGGCCTGGGCCTTTGGCCGCGGGATCCATCGGCGTGCTGTACGGGGCCAAGACCTACGTGCTGCAGGACGATGCGGGGCAGATGCTGCAGCGCCCCGGTGCGCCCGCCGGGTTGAATTGCCTTGCGGTGGGTCCGGAGCTTGCGATGTACAAGGACGCCAAGCGGGTGGAGTGCATCGGCGTCAACGATGATCAGGCTTTGGAAGGCTTTCACTGGCTGTGTCGTTTCGAGGGCATTTTGCCCGCGTTTGAATCCGCCCATGCGGTGTACGCGGGCGCCATGCGGGCCAAGGCGCTGGCCAAGGACAAGCTGGTGGTGATCACCCTCTCCGGCCGTGGAGACAAGGACGTGGACGGCCTCTTCCGCGGGCAGGAAGGCAAGAGCGGGGAGAGCGCATGAATCGAATTGCACACGCATTTCAAGCCTTGCGCTCCCATCGCGACAGGGGGTTGATTTGCCTCGCCATGGCGGGAGATCCCGATCCGGCGCGGTCGCTTGAGTATTTTCTGGCGTTGGCCAGAGGAGGAGCCGACCTGATCTTTGTGGGCGTTCCCTTCTCCAACTCCATCGCCGCCGAGTCACAGCTTCGGGCCGCCGCGCTGCGCGCCCTGAGCGCACACGCCACCTGCGAAACCGCCTTCTCCCTGGTGGAAAGCCTGCGCAGGCAGGTCCAGGTTCCGCTGGTGCTGGTCAGCGATTACAACCCGGTGTTTCGCTACGGGGAAGCCAGGTTCGCCGAGCGCTGCGCCATGGCGGGAGCGGACGGCTTCATCGCGCTGGATCTTCCCATGGAGGAAGCCCAGCAACTGAGCCAATGCGCTCAAGGGGCAGGCGTTGACATGGCGCTGATGGTCACGCCCCATACCCCCGCGCAGCGGCTGGAGCGCATCGCCAAGGCCAGCAGGGGATTTCTCTACCTGAGCGCCGCCTGCAAGGGAGCGGGTGGCCAAACGCTGGACGCCAAGATCGTGGCCTTTATTCAGAGGGTGCGCGCCGTTGCAGGCGATATGCCCCTGGCGATCGAGGCGGGTTTGGCGGACCCCGAGCAGGTCCGCGCGGCGTTGGAAGCGGGCGCGGATGCGGCCGTGGTCGGCGCCGCCCTGGTGAAGGAAGTGAGCCGGGGAATCCTGCCGCCGCTGCTGCAGGATCGCGTGCGCTTTTTCAAGGTCGCCACGCATCCTAGGGTTTCTCCCGTTTCTTCTGGCCCCGTTCCGCCCACGTGAATTCCTTGTCGTGGCGCATGAACCGCTACCCTGTTATCGACCGGCCGTCGTGTGCGTGTGCGCCGCAGGGGATCCCGAGGCGGTTTGCCAGGTGATCGTGCGGGAGGTGAGACGGTGCAGCTGGTTCAAGTGAAAAGCGCCTCGGCCACTTACCCT
>DATCIV010000147.1:0-6024 GCA_036507575.1 Candidatus Bipolaricaulota bacterium
CCTGAGAGGGGGCATCGAATCCATGAGAAGCCTCATCCGTTACCTGTGGAAGTTCAAGGGCAGCGTGTTGCTGGGCTTGCTGGCGTTGGTGCTGGTGGATGCAGCCGGCTTGGTCACCCCCCTGGTGGTGCGTCAGGCGATTGATGGCCTGGCCGCGCACCGGGAAGTCCCCTTGTGGGTATTCGGATTGGTGATTCTGGGCCTGGCGAGCGGGTCCATCGCCTTTCGCTTTTTATGGCGCTTCTTCCTGGTGGGGGCCGCTCGCCGCATCGAGCGCGAACTGCGCTCGAACTTCTACGCCCAGCTGCTCAAGTTGAGCACCCCGTACTACACGCGCACCAAGACGGGCGACTTGATGGCCCATGCCACCAACGATATGGACGCCGTCATGCGCGCGTGCGGCTTCGGCGTGCTGACGCTTGCCGACGCCATCATCATGACCACGACGGCGCTTTCCTTCATGCTCGCCATTCAGTGGCAGCTGACGCTGCTGGCCATCCTGCCGTTGCCCCTGGTGTGCCTGGTGGTGCTGGGATTCGGCAGGCTGATTCACAAGCGCTTCGAGCGCGTACAAGAGGTTTTCTCCCTGCTGATGGAGAAGGTGCGCGAGGCGCTGAGCGGCATCCGGGTCGTCAAAAGCTTCGTCCAGGAACAAGGCATGGAGCGCGATTATGGCCATACCAATCGCCAGTTCGTGAGCGTGAACATGGGTTTGGCCAAGGTGGCCGGCTTGTTTGACCCCAGCATTGCCTTCTTAAGCGGCTTGGGCACTGCCATCGTGCTCTGGGCCGGAGGACAGAGCGTGATTTCGGGCGTGATCAGCCTGGGCGATTTCGTCGCCTTGAACTCTTACCTCAACATGCTGGTGTGGCCCATGATGGCGCTGGGTTTCATGGTCAACGTGCTGCAGCGCGGCGCGGCGTCCATGAAGCGCTTGAACAAGATCCTTAACCTCAAACCCGAGATTGCCTCCTGGCCGCGCCCCAAGCCGTTTCCCAAGCAGGCGAGCATCGCCTTCAGGCGCCTGGACTTCTCCTACCTTCCCGGCGCCCCCGTCTTGCGCAACGTCAACGTCGAGCTGGCCAACGGCAAGACGCTGGGCATCGTGGGCCCCGTGGGGGCGGGCAAGAGCACGTTGGTGCACCTGATTCCCCGCTTGTTCGATCCGCCGGCGGGCACGGTGTTCTACGGAGGAGTGGACGTGCGCCAGCTCGAGTTGCACCAGCTGCGCAGGCACATCGGCATGGTGCCGCAAGACCCCTTCTTGTTCTCCGCCACGGTGCGCGACAACATCCGCTTCGGCAACCCCGGCGCGCAGGATCGTCAGGTGATCCAGGCGGCGCAGCTGGCGGGCATATACGAGGAGTTGAAAGCCCTGCCCCATGGGCTGGATACCATGATCGGCGAGCGCGGCGTCTCGCTGAGCGGGGGCCAGAAGCAGCGCATGGCCATTGCGCGCGCACTGCTGGTGGACCCGGCTTTGTTGATTCTGGATGATTGCCTGTCCGCCGTGGATGCGGAGAAGGAAGAAGAAATCCTGGGAAACCTTCGGCGCGTGCTCCAGGACCGAACCGCCATCATCATCGCGCACCGCATCTCGGCCGTGCAGGAGTCCGATTGGATCATCGTGCTGGACGAGGCGGGCCGCATCGGCGAGCAAGGCAGCCACGAGCAGCTGGTGCGCGGCGACGGCTTCTACCGGCACCTGCATCGACTGCAGCAGGCGCAGCGAACGGTCGCTCGCGTGGCGCCGGGCTCCGTCGTCGCCCAAGCTGAAAACTAGATCATCACCTTGGGGTAAGCAGATTCTGCACGATGAAGTACAGAAGATATGCGCTCAGCAAGACCAGGACCATCTGAACGCTGCTGCCGGTCAGTTGGCTGCGGGTGCGCAAGCTGCGCGCGAGCCGGTTGGAGGAAAGTGCGGCCAACAGCGCTGCCGGCATGTGCGCGGCCCAGTTGTTCAAGCTCGAGCGCGCGCGATCTGCCCCATGCAGAGTTGCTTGGGCTACGTTCGGAAGCAGGCGTCGGTAGAGCCAGTCGCTGTCCAAGTTCGCCGAAGGCAGGTTGGGGATTTCAAGGCGTCGAAACTCGAGCACGGCAAATGCCAACAGTGCGCCCAACAGCAACTGCAACTGGGTGACCACATGGCTGCTCGTATAGGGTTCAAAATCCACGGGATAAGGCAGGATGGCATAAAGGGCGTGAGGAAAGATGCCTATGCCCAGGCATAGAGCGGCGGTGAGTCCCATGGCAACCAGCATGTTGGCCGGGGCCTCCTGGCAGCGGATGCCGGCGTCCTTACCGAAGAAGCCGCAATAGGGGATACGAATGCCGGAATGGTTCATCACGCCTGCGGAAGCGAACAGAAGCCCCAGCCACGGCCACACCAGCCCTTGCTCCGCCGTTGCCGCCATGGTCAGCGATTTGGTGACGAAACCGCTAAACAGCGGAAAGGCTGAGATCGAAGCGGCGCCGATCAGGCAAAATACCGTGGTGATCGGCATCGACTTGTAGACCCCCCCCAGCTCGGAAGCTTTGATCGTCCCTGTCCTGTGCAGCACGGCGCCCATGGCCATGAACAGCAGCGCCTGATAGAGGATGGAGGCAAAGGCATGGGCGGCGGCTCCGTTGATGGCCAACTCGGTGCCGATGCCAACCCCGACGACCATGAAGCCGAGCTGGTTGTTGAGGCTGTAGGCCAGCGCGCGCCGGAGGTCATTCTCGATCACGGCGTAGAAAATCGGAAACAGGGCCATCGCCACCCCTATCCAGATCAACAGCTCGGCGCCCGCAAAACCGCGAATCAAGGCGTAAACGGCGAGCTTGGTGGTGAAGGCGCTCAGGAACACAGTGCCCGTGACCGTCGCTTCCGGGTAAGCGTCCTGCAGCCAGTTGTGCAGGAAGGGGAACGCGCACTTGATCCCGAAAGCGACGAAGATGAGTTGTGAGCCCAGCCCGTTTAAACCCAGGCCATCAAAGGCGATCGAGCCGGTTTCGTGAAGGCGGATCAAGAGACCGGCCAGCATCAGCATGCCTGAACCGATCTGAACCAACACGTAACGTAGACCCGCTTTGTATGCGCGTTCGGTGCGGCGGGACCAGATGAGGAATACGCTGGAAACCGCGGTCAGCTCCATGAACGCAAACAGGGTGAGCAGATCGCCGGCGAAGGCCCCTCCAATGGCGCCGCCTGCGTAGATGAGGCTGGTGACGTGCTGGACGTCGTCGCGCACGCGGATCGCGTAGATCACGCCAAGAAAGGTGACGAGATGGAAGATATAGCCCCAGAGCAGGCTGAGCTGGTCGATGCGGGCCAGGATGAGGGGGTGGCCGAACAACTCAAACTGCCAGTGGAGGCCGCGTTCCAGACCAAGCAGGTGCACAAAGCTCAGCACGGGGAGCGCCAACAGGAAAAGGGTCTTCGTGCGCCCGCGCAGCAGCGGCACCAGCAGTGCGCCGAAGATCAGGATCGCCGCCGGGGGGAGATTAGCCATCATAGTAGCTTTCCTCCCGCATCACGGCTTTGCGCCAAAGCCAGCCGGCCCCGACAATCGCAGCGTAAGCCAGAAAGCCGAAGAGGCCGTAGAAGCCAAACGCATGCTCGAAGTCGAACTCCGGGTGTTTGTAGTCCCACAGGTCGATCAGCAGCAGAAGGAGGCCTGCCGCCCACAGCAAGCGATACAGGCTGCGCACGCCACGAGCGCCGCGTCCCTTCGGCTGATGGTTTGCTGGAGGGCGCCGCGTCATGGCGCCCCCTGGGACCACCAAAGCTGCGACACCAAGTCATAGACGCTCTGCCCCCAAAAAAACAGGGCTAGACAGCCCGCCGCCGTGATGCACAGTGGCACGACGCACAACAGCGGGGCTTCTCGAAGACCTCGCGGGCTCAATGACGGCGCCATGGGTTTGGAGAAGAATGCGCGGGCGGCAACGGGCAGCAAGTAGCCGGCGGTGAGCAGCGAGCCCAACAACAAGACGGCGACGAAAAACAATTGATCTGCCTGCACTGCGCCGAGCACGAGGAACCACTTGCTCCAGACGCCGCCCAAGGGTGGCAATCCGATCACGGACAGGGCGCCGATGAAGTAGGCCGTCATGGTCACCGGCATGATCCGGCCGATGCCGTCCATCTCGCTGACCCTGGTCTTGCCCAGCGCAACCATCACCGCCCCGGCGCAGAAGAACAGCGTGATTTTGCCGACCGCGTGCATGGCGATGTGCAAGCTGCCGCCGATCACGCCCCACTGATTTGCCAAGGCTGCGCCCAGGATGATGTAGGATAGCTGGCTCACCGTGGAATACGCCAGCCGTCGCTTGAGGTCATCCTGGGCCATGGCGATCAGCGAGGCCGCGATGATGGTGATGCTGGCCGCATACATCAGCCAGACGTTGGCTTCCGTCTGCTCCAGCAAATCGATGCCGAAAACGTAGACCACCACCTTGAGCACGGTGAACACGCCGGCTTTGACCACAGCCACCGCGTGCAGAAGGGCGCTCACAGGCGTGGGCGCCACCATCGCGGCCGGCAGCCAACGGTGAAACGGCATCAGCGCAGCTTTGCCCGCGCCAAAGACATAGAGCGCCAGCAGCAAGCCAACCACCGCACCATCGGCTTTGCCGGCCAGAATGCCCCCCGCGCTAAACTCAAGGCTGCCGGACAGCTGCCAAGTCCACAGGATGGCCAACAGGAGCAGACCCATCGAAGTGCCCAGCAGGAAACCCAGATAGAGTCGTCCGCTGCGGCGTGCTTCAGCGGTACGATGGTGGGTGACCAACGGGTAGGTCGTGAGCGTGAGCGCCTCGTAGCAGACAAACAGCGTAAACAGGTTTCCGGACAGCGCGACCCCCTGCGCAGCCGCGATCGCCAGCGCGAAGAACGCATAGAATCGAGTCTGGTCCCGCTCGTGATGGCCTCGCAGGTAGCCGATCGAGTAAACCGACGTCAGCAGCCAAAGGCCGGATGCGACCAAGGCGAACAACATCCCCAGCGGCTCAAGCTCAAAGCGCAGCGCCAAGCCGGGGAGCACCTCAAGCAGGTCAAGCGCGGGGCGCTCGCCGGCCGCCACGGAGGGCAGGAGCGCGACCACGCTCCAGACCAGCAGCGCCCCCGTGATGAGGGTGACGGCCTCGCGCAGGTTTGGCCGCCGATCCAGCAGGGCAATCGCCAATGCCCCACCTGAGGGCAGGAGTATGGCCGCTGCCAAGGCCAAGGTCGGCGTCACGGCGCCCCCCTTAGCAGCCATTGCGCCGCCTGGCGGGCGATGCCGGCGGTCAGCGGGGTCCATGTCCCGAAAATGACGATGGCGGCCGTCAGCAGCCAGAGCGGGATTTGCATGGAAATCGGGGCCTCACGGATCGCAGGGTCCGCAGGCGGTTGAAAGTAGGCGGCTTCCACCACGCGCCAAACGTAAGCCACCGCAAGCATGGAGCTCAACAACATCAGCCAGGCCACCGGCCACCAACCGGCCTCAAGCGCGGCCAGCACGAGGGTCCACTTGCTCACGAACCCGACGGTCAGAGGGAGGCCGATCAGGCTGAGCCCGGCCACCACGAAGGCGGCCATCGTGAGGGGCATCCGCCGGCCGAGGCCGCGCATGGCATCGAGATCTACCGCGCCGACGCGCAATGCGACGGCGCCCACCGCCATGAACAGGGCTGCCTTGGTCAATGCGTGGTTGAAGAGGTGAACGATCGCGCCCGCCAATCCGGTCACGCTTACAAAGCAAATGCCCAACACGATGTAGCCGACCTGGGCGATGCTGGAGTAGGCGAGCAAGCGCTTGACGTTGGATTGGGCCATCGCCACCAGCGATGCATAGAAGATGCCGACAAGGGCCAATGGAAGGAGGTAGACTTGCAGCCGCTCCGCGGCGAACACAAAATCCGCGCCCCAGATGGTGAATGCGAAGCGCAGAAACACATAGATGAACACCTTCGTGGTCGTAGCCGCCAGGAAGATCGAGACCACGGAAGGGGCATACGTATAAGCGCCGGGCAGCCAAGCGTGAAGTGGGAACAAGG
>DATCIV010000148.1:0-8814 GCA_036507575.1 Candidatus Bipolaricaulota bacterium
GACATCCAGTGGCAGGAGCCCGTGCGCAATGCCCAGCAGTTGTGGGAGGCCCTGGCGCAGCGTTATCCGCAGCTCAAGCCCTTGAGCGCCAGTCGCGTGGTGGCCGTCAATCGCAAGCACGCGCCCCTGGACCACCCCCTGCGCGCGGGCGACGAGGTCGCCTTCTTCCCCCCCGTCAGCGGAGGTTGACGTGTTCTTCAAGCTCACCACCGACCCGTTGTCCCTGGAAGACGCCACCAGCCGGCTGGATCTGGACGGTCACGGCGCGCTGGTCACCTTCAGCGGACACATCCGCCCGCACGACGACTTTGGCCACCCTTTGTCCCACATGGAGTACGAAGCCTACGCCGAGATGGTCGAACTGGAGGTGGCCAAGCTGGCAGAAACCATCGCACAGCGCTGGGGCATCCAGCAGCTGGCCGTCCTGCACCGCGTGGGCCGGGTCGAGGTGAACGAGCCAAGCGTGGTCATCGCGGTGGCGGCAGGCCACCGGCCCGAGGCGTTTGACGCTTGCCGCTACGCCATCGACGAGCTCAAGCGCAGCGTGCCCTTGTGGAAGCACGAGGTGCTCGCCCTGCACCAGACTCAGCCGGAATAGCCTCATTCGGCGCGCAGTTCATCCTCCTTTCATTCCCGTGTCCCTTGTGCGCATCCCTCGCGTCCTAGGGCGTTTTCCCGCGATTTGTTATCGTCAGTTTGTAGGAACTGCACGAGCAATGGGAGGCCAGTGCCTCCAGAGGGGGAGTCATGCCTTGGATCAATCATTTGAAGCGAGCGATCATTCTGCTCAACGTGATGGGCGTCGCGTTGCTGGCAGGCTGTTTGAGCGTGGACATTGTGCCGCCCACGATCGTGTCCACCACGCCGGTGGACGGCGCTGTGGACGTGGACCAGGACGCCGCCATCACCATCACCTTCAGTGAAGCGCTCAACCCGGCGTTTGTGAACACCTCCAGCTTCATTCTAGCCAGCGGCGCAGGCGCGGTGGCCGGCGCGGTCACCTTTACCGGGCTCACCGCCACCTTCACCCCCACGCCGACGCTGACGGCCAACACGCTCTATACCGCCACCATCACCACCGGGATCAAGGACTTTGCCGGCAACTCATTGACGTCGGACTTCGACTGGCACTTCACCACCGGCGGCGATCTGCCGATCATCAACTTCACGAGCAGCGCCCAGACCGTGGACGAAGGCGTGGGCACGGTCACGGTGACGGCCACGCTGAACGTCCCAAGCGGCCTGAATGTGACCGCGTCCTTCATGGTCAGCGGCACCGCCACCGGCGGGTTGGACCACGATCTGGTCGACGGCGCCATCGTCATCACCGCCGGGAGCCTGACCGGCAGCACCACCTTCACCGTGGCGGACGATGCCCTGGATGAGATCAATGAAACCGTGGTCCTCCTGTTGGAGACGCCCACCAATGCCACCTTGGGCCCCACCAACCGGCACACCGTCACGATCGACGACGACGACCTGCCCTCCGTGGCCTGGACCATCAACGGCCAGACGATCAATGAAGCGCCCGCATGTCCCTGTCCGGTGACCGTCACGGCCAGCCTGAGCTCGACTTCGGCGGTGGACGTCACCATCCCCTACAGCGTCACCGGCACGGCGACCGCAGCGGCCGACTATTCGGCGCCTGCGCCGAACCCGCTCATCATCGCCGCGGGCGACTTGATGGCCAGCCTGACCTTCACCGTGCTCGACGACGCACAAACCGAGTCCTCCGAATTCGTGATCCTGACCGTCGGCGTGCCCGTCAACGCCACGCTGGGCACCACGGTGCAGCATTCGCTGGAGATTTTGGACGACGAGTGACCTATAAACACCAAGTTGGGTAGGGGCGAGGTGACCTCGCCCCTACTTGCTTTTCGCGGAGGAAATTGTGCCCGCACACGCCGGACAATCCCGGCTCCGTTCCACCTGCACCTCGTCAAAGCGCATGGCCAGCGCGTCCACCAGGAGCAAACGCCCCGCCAAGGTCTGTCCCACCTGCAGCAGCCATTTGAGCGCTTCGTTGGCCTGGATCAGCCCGATCAAGCCGGCGGCAGTGCCGATCACGCCGGCCTGCGCGCAGGTGGGCACGCTGCCTTCGGGCGGAGGGCTGGGGAACACGCAGCGATAGCACGGCCCTCCCGGTACGAACAACGACGCTTGGCCTTCAAACCCCAGCACGCTTCCGAAGGCGTTCGGCTTGCCCAGCGCCACGCAGGCGTCGTTGACCAGATAACGGGTGGGGAAGTTGTCCGAACCGTCCACGACCAGATCGTAGTCGCGAAAGAGGGAGAGGGCGTTGTCCGCGGTGAGCCTCTGCGGGTACGGGACCACGGTGGTGTCCGGGTTGAGCGCTTGCAGCCTGGCGGCAGCCAACGGGGCTTTGAATTGACCGATCTGTTCCGTGGCGTACAACACCTGGCGTTGCAGGTTGGACAACTCCACCACGTCGTGGTCGATCAACCCGACGGTTCCCACCCCGGCCGCCGCCAGGTAAGGGGCCGCCGCGCACCCCAACCCGCCCGCCCCCACCACCAGCACCCGCGCTTGCAACAGCTTCTGCTGGCCCCGGCCGCCGACCTCCGGCAGCAGGATGTGGCGCGCGTAGCGTTCGATGTGATATTCGGAGAGTTCCATTCAATGGTCAGCCAATCTGCACACAAGGGGCAGCCAGCGCCCGATCGCACGCCGCACCGTGGGCTTTGCTCAATTGCCGATGGCCAGCGTCCCCACGTCCGTGAGCAGGACGCCGTCGCTTAGCCAGCTGACCTGATAAAAATACGTTTGCGCGGCAAGGGGTTGGCCCTGAGCGTCCGTGCCCTTCCAGCTGAGCACGCTGTTGTCGGCGGACAGGGTTAAGACAGCGCTGCCCGAAGCGTTGACCAACTCGAAAGCGATGCCGGTTCCGCTGGTGGAGATGCTCACCTCGGCGGCGCCGCTCAACTGGCGCACGAGCTGACCCTGGGCATCGATAAACTGCGCCGTGTTCGTCTGGGCCGACTGATCCAGCGCTTGGCCCACGGTGGCCAGGATCTGGGCAAAGGCCCCCATCTCGTTGACCAGGGTGAGCACGGCTTCGTCCACGCTGCCCTTGCTGGAGTCGCTGAAGCGCTCTTGTGCCTGGAAGCCGGCCTCGATGGCCAAATGGAGCTTATCGGCCGCCTGGGCAAGCGCGGCAAGCGGCAGGCTTTGTCCGTCGAGCTGCGCCAGGGCGCGCAGCGCATCCTCCACCTGAGCCATTGCCGCCAGTGCCGCGGGCAGGTCCAGGGCGTCCAAGCTCGCCTGGATCACCGAGGCCGCCTCGTTGATGGCGACGTAATAGGGCAGCAGTGGGGTGAACACGTCCGCTTGGGCAAACGCGGTCGGCCAGGCTTGGCTGATGGCCTGCATCGAGGCTACCAGGGCCTTGCCCGCTTTGGCAAAGTCGTCAAACCCCTGCTTGATCAAATCCAACAGCAGCAGCAGGTTGGTGGAGGTGGTGTTGAAGACCAAGGCGGCGCTGACCTGCTTCAGAGCGATCGCTTGGGCAAGCAGCGCCGTCTGCGTGTAGGACACGACGCTCGAGAGAGGGGCGACGCGGAAGTCGAGCGCATAGCGGTTGTTGCGCTCGTCTTTCTCATCCACTTGGTCTCTGGGCAGATCCACCTCGATGGTCAGGGTGTGGTCGCCTTCGACTGCCTCCCAACTGGCCTCCACCGCGCGCTCCTGGCGCGCCGGCAGTTGGACGCGGGTGCTGACGATGCGCACGTCGTCTACCTTGATGACCACGTCGATGCGGTCGCTGACCTGAGTGCGCCCCGTGTTGGCGATCACGGCGCGGATGGTCAACGTGTCCTGCGCGCGGGCGTTGAGGGGGAATACCTCCACGTCCTTGATGACCAAGTCCGGCTTGGTGGTCTGGGAGCTCCCCAAGCTGCCGAAAAACACGACCAACGCACACGCGCAAAGCAACCAACGAGCCTGTCTCGTGACAACCATTTGGATCCTCCAATGAGATAATTGGTATCACTGTAGCGCAGCCGGCGCTTCCCTTTCAAGGGAGGGCCGCCGGCGAGTTCAAGTCTCCAAAGCGAGCCGGATCAATCGCTGCACTTCGGGGGAGAGCGCATAGCGTTGCAGGTCCGCGGCAGGCACCCAGCGGGCGTCGGCGCTGTCGGAGTCCGCCCGCACCTGCCCCGACAGATAGCGGGCCAGGAACTCCACGATCACGTAGTGAAAGCGCGCCTTGCCTTGTTCGTCGCGCTCGATCAGGTCCGCCACGTCCAGCACGCGCTCGATGCGGGCGCAAACGTGGCATTCCTCCAAAAGTTCGCGCTGCGCCGCCTGAGCAGCCGTCTCGCCCCACTCGATCGCCCCGCCGGGCAGCGTCCAGGCACCTTCGAGGGGAGGGCGTCCGCGGCGGATCAGCAGCACCTCGTCCGCCCGGGTCACCACCACGCCCACCGCCGCAAGCGGTCGGCCCGCATACGCCCGATGCATGGCGGCGGTCACAGGCGCCAGTCCACCACGTCCACTTTGTGCCGCAACAGGTCGGCGACCAGGAGGCTGAGCTCGGCCGTTTGCAGCCGCAGGGTGACCTCCTTGGTGCCGGGAGGAGCGCCCGGGATCTTGCAGCTGGCCACGCTGATGATGTTGAGCTCGTGCGAGCTGATCGGCTCCAGCGCCTGCAGCAGCGCGCCGGGGCGATCCTTCAGGCGAATGGTCAGCCGCTGTCCGCCCTCCAGCAAGCCCATCACGCGCACGAAGGCTTTAAAAAGGTCGGATTCAGTGATGATGCCCACCAAACGCTCCCCTTCCACCACGGGCAGCCCGGAGATGTGGTGTTCCTCCATGCGCATGGCCGCCTCCTCGAGCGGCGCGTCCGGGGCGATGGTGACGACGTGGTCAGCCATGAGCTGGCTGACGGGGGGGTCGTCCTTGTTGATGAACAAGGTGCGAAACAGGTTGTCGCGGTGGAGAATGCCCACCACCCTCTGTTGCGGGTCCAACACCGGCAGGCGCTTGATGGAATGGCTTTCCATCTTGTAGAGCGCTTCGCTTGCCGCGGCCTGGTGACCCGTCGTGATCACGTGCGGCGTCATCCAGCGATACACGAACATGGCATGCCCTCCTGTTCAACGTGACGGCGCTGCACCCTCTACGCGACACCCCTTAAACTAGGAACGGATGTCATCGCGGTAGGGGCGCGGCGTGCCCCTACAAGCCAATCATGCCTTTGACTCAAATCAGTATGATATTCCCCAAACGGAGTGGATTTTTCAACGTGCAACTCAGGAGGGAAAACGTGATCACGCTGGAGACGTTTCATGAAATCGATCTACGGGTGGCGCGGGTGGTTCAGGCCGAGGTGCTGCCCCACGCCAAGCGGGTGTTCAAGCTGGTAGTGGACTTGGGAGGGGAGAGGCGTCCCGTCATCGCGGATTTGGCGCAGTTTTACGAGCCTGAGGAGATCGTCGGCAGGCAGGTGGTCGTGATCGCCAATTTGCCGCCCGGCATCATCCACGGGGAGCGTTCCCACGGCAAGCTGCTGGTCGCGCACGGCCCCGGCGAGGTGTTGACCTTCGTCGTACCCGATCGTGCGACGTCAAACGGCGCCCCCGTGCGCTGAGGACCATTTTGACTTGAAGATGATGACTCAGGAACACTTGCTTGTGCCCACCGCCTCCACGGCCCTTCAACCACTCCTTCTCCCCTCGCGGGAGAAGGGCGGGATGAGGGGGAAAACTTGCATCCTCACCCTAGCCCTCTCCCATCGAGGGCTCATTGCACGACAGCTTTTTGGAAACGAGATTGGAAGCTCCTTTGTTTGTCATCCCTGCGAAAGCAGGGATCCAGATCAACCCTTACCTTGTCTGGATTCCCGCTGAAGCCTGCCCTCGACCGCGATCGGGGGCGGGAATGACGTCCAAGGGCTTTCTGGAAAAACTGTCGTGTAGTGAGCATCGAGGGAGAGGGAAATTAGATCTACGAGGTGCTCTCGGGCAGCGGCTCGTCGATCGGGATTCCCTCCTGGGCGTAGCGGTTGATCAACCGCAGCGTCTCCAGGTCCGGCAGCTGGCCGCACGTGCCGGGGATGGGCGTGCTGCTGAGCCAAGCATCCAACGCGGCTTGAGCTTGATGCGGTTGGATCACGTTGTCCAAGGACAGATCGATCGTGTGATCTGATGTGTTCCAGTGCGCCACCGCAAGCAGGACCGGCAGGCACTCTAGCGTGAGCACCTGATACTCGCCCACGATCATCTCCGAGAACAGGCTGTCCGGCAGGTACGCGGAGCCGCGGATCAACTGCACCTCGGTGCCGGATGCTGCGGGCACTTGCACGTCATAAAAGACGCTTCGCACCTGACCGGCTGAAAGCGGGCCGATCAGCAGCCACTGCGCCTGGCGCGGGTTGTAGATCACGTCCGGCAGATCCAGGGGCTCGATCTCCCAGCCAAAGGGCAACACCTCGCTGATGCCCACGTGCGTGACCTGGCGCAAGGCCTGGACGTCCAAGCGCACGCGGAAGCGGTTGCCGTAGGAGAGGGCAGGCAACAACTGGTTGTCCGGCAGGGCCGTCATGATCGTGCGGCTGACGCGCACGCCGCTGCCCACCCCGCCGTCGGGCAGGCTTTGGTCCACCGGCAGCTGCAGCATGCGATAGCTGGCCAGCCGCTCGAACTCGACCAAACTCAGCTCCAGGGAGCACGCCAGGGGCAGCCCCTCGCCTTCCAGCCAGCGCGTCTGCGCGTAAGCCAGCTGAGCGGCCTGGATGGTTTCCGGCATGCGCAAATCCACCCGGGCGTCGTCCACCAGCACATGAGCCAGCGCCACCGCGGTCGGCAAACACGAGGCCACCTCGACGCTCGTTTCCCCGTCCACCGCGATGCGAAACGGCGGCAGATCCCCGGTCAGCGTGCCCTCCACCTGATAAACCTCCGGCAGCTCGTTCAGCTTGTCCACCGAAGGAACGGTCACGTCGTAGACGATGCGTTTGGTTTGTCCAGCCTTGAGCGCCTCAGGGAAGACCCATTGCCCGCGCTGCGCTTTGAGCACGGCGCCATTCCCTTGTACGCTTTCGATCACCCAGCTGGGCGGCCAGACCTCTTCCACGCCAAGGCCGGCCAGATTCTGATCCACGTGCAACGTCAGGGTGACGCGAAAGGTGCTGCCGGGCAAGGCGGAAGACGTGGAAATGCCGCGCACCGCGCGAACGCTGGGGGGGGACAACAGGTTCAACGTCTTGGACACGACGGCCGCGCTGCCCCCGGAGCTGGTCACGCGCAGCGTAACGCGCACCGCGCCGCTTTGCATGAAAACCTGGCTGACCACGGGCTTCTCGCTGTGGGCTTCAAACATGCCGTCGCCGTCGAAATCCCATTCGTACAGGATGAGCCGGCTGTCCTGGGGCGCCAAGCTGTCGCGCGCGTCAAACGTGACCGGGATGAACGCGTACAGCGGGTCTGCTGGGATGGTCTTGAAGGCCGCCCGCACCCCACGGCCTGCGGCGGCGCCCATGCTCAGGATCAAGGGCTGATCCAGCGCGGGCAGGGCAATCACCTGCGGACCCTCAGGCCCGAAGGTGACCAGGTCCCAGGCGGACACCCCTTGGATGAAGTGGGGCGTAATTTGTATGGAAAAGTCGTCGCCCAACTGACTGATGATCAGGCCATCGGTGCGCCCCGGATACCATTTCCAGCGCACGCGGGCCGCAGGAGGGGAAAACTCGAACTGGTCGTCGGCGTCATCGCGCAGGTCCAGGCGGCTGCCGGCCGGCAAATCGCTGAAGATGAAGCGGGCGATGCCCGTGCTGTTGGTGACATCGAGGGCCGGAGGGCCGTGAACGATGATCAACGACAGCGCGCCGGAGGGGTTTTGGTGGAAAAACAACACGCTATGGCCCGCTTGCTCAAGCCCCATGTTGGCTTTGTACCCTTGATACTGATACTCATCCACCGCGTTCAAAGCGCTGGTGAGGGGCACGATGTCCGCCGAGAAATCCCCTTGGCTCGCCGTAATGGACGTCTGTCCCCAAGCCGCCTGCCCCCACCCCAAGGCAAGCAGGATGGCGGCCGTTTGGAGGATACATTTGCTCATCATGGCGTGCATCCTATCACGGTTGGCGGCGGCCGAAAAGGACGCAAGGGCTTGGCGCAAAGGTCATCGGGCACGCGCCACGGCGCTCTCGCTCAGCTGCAACCCCATGCCCTCCTTTACCAAAAAGGGGGGAGCGGGAGGATTGGCTGTGACCGAAAAGACTTGACGCTCGATCCGAATGTGGTCTATAATACGTTCGCCATAGCCGAACGCAGCAATGCACCTGTCAAAAGGGAGGGACGGTTAAACACAAATTGCTAGATCTGAAGGGCTTGACAGAGGGGGATGAGGTGCTTTATAATTCGGTGACGAAAAAGGTCTCCAGGAGGTTGGGATCTCTCACCTCAAAGGAGGATTCATGGTAAGGGGCACGTTCTTCACCTTGTTGTGCGGGCTTGTGTTGTTTTGGGCAGCCCCGCTGAGCCACGCCGACGGCGGCGCACCCGCTACTCCCGCCCCCAGCCAGGACGGCTCGAGTGGGCAGGGAAGCACACAAGCTACAGACGGCAAGGTGACCAATCCTTACTTGTTCATTGACGTCCCAGCCAATCATTGGGCCGTGGAAGACCTGAAGTACCTAGTGGAGTTCGGCGTGATCACGGGGTTGCCCAACGGCGCGTTCAACGGGGACAAGTCCCTGACCCGCTACGAGGCAACGGCCATGATCGCCCGCGCCATGCGCATGATGAGCAACCATCCAAGCGAGGTCACCAAGGCCGATCTCAACGCGTTCCAGGA
>DATCIV010000149.1:0-5161 GCA_036507575.1 Candidatus Bipolaricaulota bacterium
CGAGCTGGGGGGCGCGGACGTGGCCTTCCTGCTGAAGGCAATCCCACCGCTGGAGCAGCTGCATCCGTCGGCCGGACAGCATTTGCTGAACACCGTGGACGCCAAGCACATTATCGTATCTTTCCCGGCGCGCAGCCTTGCTGGCAGATCCAAAGGGAGGGCGGAACACTATGAAGCTCGTTTTCGCTCCCTGCTCGATGGTAAACCCTGGTCGGTGCGCCGCTTCCTTTTCCCCGGCGAACTGGTGTTTCGCGTCGACAAGTAGTCTCGACCACGATCCAAGTTGCACCTTGTAGCTTCTTGTAGGGCCGGCTGTGCCGGCCAAATATCTCATCCATCGAAAAACGGCTGGCAGAGCCAGCCCTACGCAAAATCATCGTGGCGGTGTAGTGGTTTTCGGCGAACGCGCCCTTTATTGTGGTTTGTCGTGAGTGTATAATGAAAGCATCCTCAAGTCTTGGAGGAACCCATGCACGAGCAACGGTTTGAGTTGACCTCACCCTTCAAACCGCAGGGCAGCCAGCCCCAGGCCATTGAGTCCCTGGTCCAGGGGTTTCGGCAAGGCACAAAGCTCCAGACCCTGCTCGGCGTCACCGGGTCAGGCAAGACCTACACGGTGGCGCACGTCATTCAGGCGCTGCAGAAACCCACGTTGGTGCTTGCCCACAACAAGACACTGGCCGCGCAGCTGTGCAACGAGTTTCGCACCTTCTTCCCCAACAATGCGGTTCACTATTTTGTGAGCTACTACGATTACTATCAGCCGGAGGCCTACGTCCCGCAGACGGATACGTATATCGAAAAGGACGCCTCGATCAACGACGAGATCGACCGCTTGCGCCACGCGGCCACCAGCTCGCTGCTCGAGCGGCGCGACGTGATCATCGTGGCCAGCGTCTCCTGCATCTACGGCCTGGGCTCGCCGCAGGACTACGCGGGCATGACGCTGTCGCTTGAGCATGGACAGTTCAGCAAGCGCGACGACATCCTCAAGCGGCTGGTGGAGATCCAGTACGAGCGCAACGACGTCGGCTTCGAGCGCGGCACGTTTCGCGTGCGGGGGGATACCATCGAGATCATCCCGATTTACGGGGAAAACGTGGTCCGCATCGAGCTGTTCGGCGACGAGGTGGACCGCATCCGCGAGGTGGACCCGCTCACCGGCAAGTTTCTTAAAGAATTGCACACCGTGGCCATCTACCCCGGCTCGCACTTCGTGACCAGCAAGGAGAAGCTGAAGCGCGCGGTCGAGACCATCACTCAGGAGCTTGAGGAGCGGCTGCGCTACTTCAAGTCCAAGGACAAGCTCCTGGAGGCGCAGCGCCTGCAGATGCGCACCAAGTTCGACCTGGAGATGATCCAGGAGATGGGTTATTGCTCCGGCATCGAAAACTACTCCCGGCATTTGGCGGGCCGTGCCCCCGGCAGCACGCCGTCCACGCTGATGGACTTCTTTCCCGAAGATTTTCTATTCGTCATCGATGAGAGCCACCAGACCATCCCCCAGGTGCGCGGCATGTATCACGGGGACAAGACGCGCAAAGAAACCTTGGTGGAACACGGTTTTCGCCTGCCTTCGGCCCTGGACAACCGGCCTTTCATGTTTTCCGAATTCGAAGCCCGCATGCCTCAGGTGATCTTCGTTTCGGCCACGCCGGGGCCATACGAGAAACAGCACAGCCAGCAGGTGGTGGAGCAGATCATTCGGCCCACCGGATTGGTGGATCCCGAGGTGGTGGTGCGTCCCGTGGCCGGCCAGATTGACGATCTGTTGGAGCAGGTGAAGGTGGTGACGGACCGGGGGGAGCGGGCGCTGGTGACCACGCTGACCAAGAAGATGGCCGAAGACCTGACCGACTACCTGGTGAGCTTAGGGATCAAGGCGCGCTACCTTCACTCCGAGATCGACACGCTGCAGCGCGTGGAGATCCTGCGCGACCTGCGCCTTGGCCAGTTCGACGTGCTGGTGGGCATCAACCTGTTGCGCGAGGGGTTGGACCTGCCGGAGGTGTCGCTGGTGGTGATCCTGGATGCGGACAAGGAGGGGTTCCTGCGTTCGGATACGTCGCTGGTTCAAACCATTGGGCGCGCGGCCCGCAACGTGCTCGGCCGCGTGGTCCTGTACGCCGACAAGGTCACCGATTCCATGAAGCGGGCTTTGGACGAAACCCAGCGGCGCCGTCAGCTGCAATTGCAGTACAATGCATCTCACGGCATCACGCCCGAGACGGTGAAAAAGGAGATCAGCGACATCGTGCAGGCCTTGGGCCTGGCTGCAAAGAACCAGGAGGAAGCGGACAAACCGGTGTCGGTGAAGGAGTTGGTGGGCGTGATCCAGCAATTGGAGAAGGAGATGCTGGAGGCGGCCAAGCAGCTCGAATTCGAGCGCGCGGCCCGCATCCGCGATGAGATCAAGGAGCTGCGCCGAGACCTGGTGGGGGTGGAGTAAAGCATGCTTGAAGGGATGGAGGATGCAGGGATGAACTTGACCAAGCTCGCGCTCTTCCTTCCGATGACGTTGGGGCTGATGCTGAGCGCGTGCAACGGCGTCGTCACCTCCTCAACGCAAGCGGGCCCGCCGCAGCGCTACACCTACCGCGTCGTGAACGCCTATGCGCACGACCCCGAGGCGTTCACCCAGGGGTTGGTTTACGATCAGGGCGTGTTCTACGAGGGCACGGGGCTGTGGGGCGGCTCCTCCATCCGCAAGGTGGAGCTTGAGACCGGCAAGGTGCTCCAAATGGAGGCCATCGCCCCAGAACACTTCGGCGAAGGCATCGCGCTGTGGGGCGACCAGCTCATCCAGCTCACCTGGCGTTCGAACGTGGGCTTCGTGTACGACCGGGAGACGTTCGCCCCCCTGCACGAGTTTTCGTATGCCACCGAGGGCTGGGGCATCACCCACGACGGGAAACGCCTGATCGCAAGCGATGGCACCTCCACCCTCTACTTCTGGGACCCCGCCACGTTCAAGGAAATCGGGCGCATTGAGGTGAAGGACGGCGATCAGCCCGTCGTGCGCTTGAACGAGCTGGAGTATGTGAACGGAGAAATCTTCGCCAACGTCTGGCAGACCGACCGCATCGCGCGCATCGATCCGACCACCGGCCGCGTGCTGGGCTGGATCGACCTGACCGGCTTGCTGAACGCGCAGGAGCGCGCGGGCACGGAAGATGTGCTCAACGGCATCGCCTACGACGCGCAAGGCGGGCGGCTGTTCGTCACCGGGAAGTTGTGGCCCAAAGTCTTTGAAATCGAGCTGGTTCCGACCCAGTGACGATGCGCTCGCCTTTGTCTGCTCAAGAAGCGGTGGCGGCGGTCGAGGAAAACCTCGTCCAGTACCTGGATCATTTCGGGCGCATCCCCGGCGGCGTTCTGCACCAGCTCGCCACCTTTCGCGCCATCGAAGCAGGGCCGCTGCGCAGGGTGTACGCCGCGCGCCTTTCCAAGCTCCCACGTACCGCCATCGAGGAAGCGCTCGCATTGTTCTCTACGGGCCCTTTTCCCATCACCTGGATGGTCTTGCCCTCGTCAACGCCGGCCCACCTGAGCGCTTGCCTGTTGAACGCAGGTTTTACCCATGCGGTGGATTGGGCGGGGATGTCCCTTTCCCTGAATGCAGCCGAGATCAAGGCGATCAGGCCGCAAGCGTTCGGCTGTGAGCGCGTGAAGGATAAGGAAACCTTGAGTGCTTGGGTGGAGATTGCGATCAGCGGTTTCAAGCTGCCGCCCTTGGCTTCCCCTGAGCTCCTGGACGTGTTTACCCGGCTTGGCCTGGGAGAGTCCGCGCCGTTTGAGCTGTACCTGGGCGCCTGGCGTGGAAAGCCCGTAGCGACGGGGATGCTCTACCGACAAAGGGACGTGGCGGGTGTGTATTGGATCGCAACCGTCCCACAGGCGCGGGGGCAGGGCCTGGCCACCGCACTGACCGGGCAGATGCTGCGCCAAGCCCAGTGCGCGGGCGCATCCATGGCGGTGCTTCACGCCACGCCCATGGCGCGCGGGCTGTATGAGCGCATGGGATTTCAGTCGAGCTGTGCCATCGGGCTTTACACTTGGAAGCCGTCCGCTTAGCGAATGCTGCGCGGGTCCATCGCATCGCGCAGGCCGTCGCCCAGCAGGTTGAAGCACAGCACGGTCAAGAAGATAAACAAGCCGGGAAACACCGCGATGAAGATGCCATTGGTGCGAAACAGAAAGCCTTGGGCTCCGGACAGCATGTTGCCCCACGAGACCGCTGGGGGTTGGATGCCCAGACCCAGGAACGACAGGCCGGACTCCACCAGAATCGACTCCCCCATCATCAAGCTGAACTGCACGATGATGACGGCCATGGCATTGGGAATGAGATGGCGCACCACGACGCGCCAATGAGAACTGCCCAGCGCGCGCGCCGCGTCTGAAAACTCACGCTGCTTTAAGCTCAATATCTCACCTCGCACCAAGCGGGCCGTGCCCATCCACGAGAACAATATGATGACGGAGATGATGATGATGATGCTTTTGGAGCCGCCTAACCAATCGTCCAGCCATTGTCCTAACGCGACATCACGGTTGGAAAGCAGTGCGGAGAGGATGAGAAGCAAGGGGATCTGCGGCAAGGACAGCATGATGTCAATGAAGCGGGAGATGATGCTGTCGATTACACCGCCGATGTAGCCGGCAAACGCGCCCAGCAGGCTGCCCAGCAAGGTGGACAGGAACGCGGCCAAAAAGCCTACCAGCAATGACACCCGGCCCCCGTGCAGCACGCGAGTGAGCACGTCGCGGCCCAGTTGATCGGTGCCAAATGGATGCACCCCGCACTCCCACAGCAGGGTGCGCGGTTGAAGGCACTTATCCGCTTGCGCGCTTGCCGCCAACGACAAGTCAGGCGCCTGAAAGCGCAAAGAGAGGTTCTGGTTGCGATAATCGTAGGGAGAGATCCAAGGCGAAAAGAGGGCCAGCAGCACAAACGTCAGCACCACCGCGCCCCCCCCAAGAGCCACCTTGTGACGGCGAAAGCGTCGCCAAGCCAGCGCCCACGAGGAGTTGGACGCAGGGCTTATGCGCTTGAATTGAGATCTGGTTGTTGTGGTAGTCACAGTGGATCTTTCTTCTCACTCATAGCGAATCCGCGGATCGACCAAAGCATATACGATGTCGGCGATTAAGTTAAAGA
>DATCIV010000150.1:0-5361 GCA_036507575.1 Candidatus Bipolaricaulota bacterium
AGGTGTCCGCCCTGTTCTTCCCCCACGGGCTCGGGCACTTGGTGGGGCTGGGGGTGCGCGACGCCAGCGGCTACCTGCCGGGCCGCAGGCGCAGCCGGCGACCCGGACTGAAGAACCTGCGGCTGAACCTGCCGCTGCAGCCGGGATACGTGGTCACCATCGAGCCCGGCCTGTATTTCATCCCCGCCCTGCTTGGCGACCAGCGGCGCCGGCAGTTCAAACACCAGGTTCACTGGCAGCGCGTGGACCGCTTGCTTGCGCTTGGCGGCGTCCGCATCGAGGACAACGTGCTGGTCACCGCCGGGGAGCCTGACGTGCTGACCGCCGGCATCCCCAAGGGTTTGTAGAGCACGTCCATCCAGGCGGTTCCCGGCGGAAGGTTGGACCGATATGGCAGAATTCCTGCGCAAAACTCTTGACGCCGCATGGGGACTAGCGCTATACTGACGCCAACCCTAAATCCACAATGGATGGAGAGTGAGAGGATGAACAAGAAGAATTTTTGCGATCAGCTCGCAAAAAAGGCCGGTCTTTCCAAGAAGGATGCGCGCGGCGCACTGGATTCCATGCTGGACTTGATCGTGGGCTCCTGCAAGAAAAAGCAGAAGGTCACCTTCACCGGTTTTGGCACCTTTGAGGCCCGCAAACTGAAGAGCACGCAACGCATCAACCCGCGCACGGGCAAGCGCTTCACCGTGCCCTCCAAGTTCGTGCCCAAGTTCCGCGCAGGCAAGGCCTTCAAAGAAGCGGTTATAAAGTGAGCTTTCGCTAAGAGGGGACCGCTCTATCCGGGCTGTCCCCTCTTTCTTTTTGCACGACGAATTTACCCCAGCTTCCATCCATCCACCCACTGCTGCGCGTACGGCATGCCGCTTTCCAGCGCGGCCTGAATGATGCCCTTCATCGCATTCTCGTGGATGTCCGAGATGAGCCCTATGCTTGGTTCTCTTTAGAACAGCGTGAATTTGATGATGAAGGCCACAAACACCAGGGAAACGATGCTCATCAGCTTGATCAGGATGTTGAGCGACGGGCCTGAGGTGTCCTTGAACGGATCTCCCACGGTATCGCCGACCACGGCCGCCTTGTGCGGCACAGAGCCCTTGCCGCCGTGATGGCCTTCCTCGATGTATTTCTTGGCGTTGTCCCAGCTGCCGCCCGAGTTGGCCATCATGATGGCCAGCACGAAGCCGGAGATCAAGCCGCCGACCAGCAAGCCAAGCAGCGCGGCCGGACCGAACAGGATGCCCACCGCAAGCGGCGACACGATGGCCAACACCGCGGGCAAGATCATCTCGTGATGCGCGGTCTTGGTGCTGATGGCCACGCACTGGCTGTAGTCGGGCTTGGCTTTGCCCTCCATCAAGCCCGGGATCTCCTTGAACTGGCGGCGCACCTCGTTCACGATCTGCTGAGCGGCCCTGCCCACCGAGCTCATGGTCAGCGCGCAGAACATGAAGGGCAGCATGCCGCCGATGAACAATCCGGCAAGCACGTAAGGGTCGGACAGCTCGAACGGAAGGCTGATGGAACGGCCCGTGATCAGGGCGGTCAGGCCGTGGCCCATTTCCCCGATCAGCTGGTTGATCTTGTCGTTGTAATTGGCGATCAGGGCAAGCGCCGTGAGCGCGGCCGAGCCGATGGCGAACCCCTTGCCGGTGGCGGCGTTGGTGTTGCCCAGGGAGTCCAGCGCGTCCGTGCGCTTGCGCACCTCGGGGCCCTGGCCGCTCATCTCGGCGATGCCGCCCGCGTTGTCGGCGATGGGGCCGTACGCGTCCGAGGCCAGCGTCACGCCCAGGGTGGACAGCATCCCCACCGCGGCCACGCCGATCCCGTACAACCCGAAGATCGCCTCGTTCGGGGGCGGTGAGCCGAAGATGCCAAGCACGTAGCTCAGGATGATGCCCAACCCCACCGCGAGCACCGGGATACCCGTGGAGCGCATTCCCAGCGCCAATCCGCTGATGATGACGGTGGCCGGCCCGGTCAGCGCGCTTGCCGAGACGGTGCGCGTGGGCTTGTAACCGGACGAGGTGTAGTATTCCGAGGAAGTTCCCACGATAATGCCGGCGATCAACCCGATCAACAGCGCCAGGTAGATGCCCCAGTAGGCGGCGCCGAACACCCAGAGCACCGCGCCCAAGCTCAGCAGGGCCACCAGAAACGCGGCCGACCAGACCCCGCGCCGCAGCGCCTGCAACAGCGCTTCCTGGGTGGCGTCCTCGCGCGCCCGAACCAGGAAGCTGCCCACGATCGAAGCGATGATGCCGATGCCGGCCAAAAGCAGCGGAAACACCGCGCCCTTGATCAGCATGGCCTGATCGGCAAGCCCCTGCGCCTGCGCGAGGCCGAAGGCGCTGACCCCCAGGGCCATGGATGCCACGATCGAGCCCACGTAGGATTCGAACAGATCCGCCCCCATGCCGGCCACGTCGCCCACGTTGTCGCCCACGTTGTCGGCGATCACGGCCGGGTTGCGCGGATCGTCCTCGGGAATCCCCGCTTCCACCTTGCCGGCCAGGTCCGCGCCGACGTCGGCGGCCTTGGTGAAGATGCCGCCGCCCACGCGGGCGAACAGCGCCACCGAGCTTGCCCCCATCGCGGAGGTGACCAAGACCTCGCTGATCGTGCGCAGGTCCACCTGCAAGGCGTGCAGCGCCAGGAACCAGGCGCAGATGTAGAGCAGGCCGAAGCCCACCACGCTGAGGCCCATCACGCTGCCGCCGTCAAAGGCCACGCGCAGCGCCGCGTTGAGGCCCGTCCTGGCCGCGTTGGCCGTGCGCCCGTTGCTGATGGTGGCAATCTTCATGCCCACGTACCCCGTGATGCCGGAGAGCACGCCCGCCGTCAGAAAGGCAAAGGGCGCATAGAAGCTGAGCATGTTGAACGCGCTCATGAGCAGCAACAGGACGAACACCACCACCAGGAACATCAACACCATGCCGTATTGGCGGCGCAGGAAGGCCTCGGCGCCCTCGCGGATGTTGGCCACCAGTTCCTGGATTTTCGGGCTGCCGGGATCGACGCGTTGCACCTTGAAGATCAGAAACACCACGTAGACCAGCGCGATCAGCGCCGCCGCTGCTGCAAAATAAACCAGGTCCATAAACGAAACATCCCCCTCCACCTGAGAATTGGTTTAGTGAGTTTCCCTGCGCACGTTTACAACCCCGCCGCCCGCGGTCAGGACTTCGAGTCGGCGCCTGCCTTGCGCCACAGCTTCCATTGGAACATCAAGCCCAGGAACACGACGAAGAAGACCACGCTGATCACGTTGGCCGCAGGCCAGCGGTCGGCCAGGATCAGGCTGTCCCCGCGCGTCAGCTCCACGAGGAAACGCAGCACCGCATAGGACAAAAAGTACAGGCAGGTGAGAAATCCGTCGCGATAGCCCTTCTTGCGCAGTATCCAAAGCGCCCCGAAGATGAGCACGTTCCCCACCAGCTCGTACAGCATGGCGGGGTGCAAGGGCTGTGAAAAGCCGGGCGTGGCGCTGTCGGGATAGGCGTTGCCCGCCGGCGTGCCCACCGGGAAGCGCAACCCCGTGGCCCAGTCGGTGGGCGTGCCGTAGGCGTCGCCGTTCATGAAGTTGCCAAACCGTCCGAAGGCTTGGCCCAGGATGAGGCTGGGCACCACCGCGTCGGCGAAGGTCCAAAAGCGGATCTTCTTCCACTTGGAGAAGATCCACAGGGCAAGCCCTCCGCCGATCACGCCGCCGTGGATGGCAAGCCCTCCCTGCCAGATCTTCCAGGTGTCGTCCAGGTGAAGGGAATAGTAATCCCACTGGAACGCCACGTAATACAGCCGTGCGCACACGATGCCCAAGGGCACGGCGATGAGCACGAAATCCAGCACGTCGTCCAGCGACATCTTCATGCCCTTGCGCTTGACCTCGCGGTAGGTCAGCCAGATGCCGACGATGATGGCGACCACGTACATCAACCCGTACCAGCGGATGGTGACGGGCCCGATCTCAATCAATACAGGACTCATAAACCCCTCTCAAACCTCCCAGGCTTGAGCGTATTGTAAACGCGCTCTGCAATGCGGTCAAGCGCGTTTTCAGATCAGGAAAGCGCCAGCAGCCGCGCGGCGTTGTCGTGAAGCACTTTCCGCTGCACTTCCCGCTCAAGCGGCAGCGCCAGGAACTGCTCCACATTTGCGCGCATCGAGGGCACGCCGGGGCCGGGCCAGTCCGTGCCCCACAAGGATTTTTCCGCGATCAGGTCGAAGCGCGGGAAATACTCCAAAATCTTCTTCGGCGGGATGCCCGATAGGTCGAGCCACAGGTTGGGGTGGCGGCGCAGCAGGAAGAAGGCCGTCTCCATCCACAGCGGACGCCCGCCATGGGCAAGCAGGATCTGGAGCCTGGGAAAATCCACGGCCACGTCGTCCACGTAGATGGGGTCGGCGTAGACGTTGCGCGCGCCGGGGAAGATCGAGGTGCCGGTGTGGATCATCACCGGGATCCCGTATTCCTGCGCTTTCTCGTAGATCGTCTGCAAGTTTTGGTCCCCGCTGCGATGGGCGTTGGGGTAGATGCACTGGTGCGGGGGATGGATCTTCAGGATGCGGATGCCCATGCGGGCTAGTTGGTCCATGCGCCTTGAGACGTTGGGCGAAAACTGCGGGTGGAGCGAGCCGATGGGGATGAGTCGCTTGGGGTCCGCCTTGCAGTACTCGACCACGAACTCGCACACCGAATCCTGAAACCCCATCACCTGCGGGGCCACGTAGTTGACCAAACCGGCAACCTGGACGCCCTCCTGATCCAAGTATTCCAAGAAGGCGTGCGGGTCGTCGCACAAGCGGGTCATGAACTGGAAATGCTGCGGGTCGCGCTGCATCAGGGCAAGCGCCTCGGGTTTGAACTGCTTCCAGGGCTGGATGTGCATGTGGATGTCAATCACGGGGATGCGGGGCATGGAACAATCCTTTGCCAGGTTAGGGTTTTGCGAAACTATCGCGGATCAACCTCTTGAAGAATCCGGTCCTCGATCTGGTCTTTTGCGACCTCCAAATCGTAGTCCGCCTGAAGTCTCAACCACACTTGCGGCGACGTGCCAAAATAGCGGGCCAATCGCAAGGCCGTGTCCGGCGTGACCGCGCGCTGCCCTCGCACGATTTGGCTGATGCGCAGGGGTTCGACACGGAGCGCTTTGGCAAGCGCGTACTGGGTCAAACCCAGCGGCTTCATAAAGTCCTCTTGCAGGATCTCGCCCGGATGTACGGGCGCCATCTTCTGCGCCATGGTAGACCTCCCTAATGGTAGTCAACGACCTCGACGTTGTGATCGTCACCGTCTTTCCATTCAAAGCAGATTCGCCATTGCTTGTTGATGCGAATGCTGTACTGGCCGAG
>DATCIV010000151.1:0-5244 GCA_036507575.1 Candidatus Bipolaricaulota bacterium
CACGTACAGGGCCAGCAGGATGGCGGCAGGGGCGTTGATCGTCATAGAGGTGGAGATGCTGCCCAGGTCAATGCCTTGAAACAACGTGCGCACGTCCTGCAGCGAGGCGATGGACACCCCGGCCTTGCCCACCTCCCCTTCGCTCAAGGGGTGGTCGGGGTCGTAGCCCAGTTGGGTGGGCAGGTCGAAGGCCACGCTCAGGCCCATCTGGCCTTGGGCGATGAGGTAGCGGTAGCGCTCGTTGGTTTGCTCGGCGGTGCCGAAACCGGCGTACTGGCGCATCGTCCACAGTCGGCCCCGATACATCGTCGGATGGATGCCTCGGGCGAAGGGGTATGCTCCCGGCAACTCTGCGGCGCGCTCGGCGGCTGCCGCAGCATAGGCTGCTTCCAGTGGGATATTGGAGTCGGTGTGGAAACGGTCTTTGCGTTCTTCAGATAAGCGTTTGCTCATCTTGCCCACCTTTCACCGCTTTAATCCCCCTTCTCCCAAGCGTGGGAGAGGGTTGGGGTGAGGGTTGAACCGGTTGTACCAAAACCGACCTCCCCTTGCGAGCACGCAGGCGCCAAAAGGCGTTCAATAGGGCTCAAATTGACAGTTAAAGTGCGTTTGGCTATACTCTGTGCGGCCATTTGCTTGATGGCGCACCCACGGGCAGGCCGAAAAGGGGCTCTGTCCCGAAGGAAAGGAGGTGTAGTGAACAAGACCAAGGAAGAACTCATCACCCTGAAAGGCAAGGTGGTGGAGACGTTGAACCACTTGCAGTATCGCGTACAACTGGAAAACGGCCACACGATCTTGTGTTATTCCGCCGGGAAGATGAGGAAATTTCGCATTCGCATCCTGACCGGCGACACGGTCACCGTTGAACTCTCCCCTTACGACCTGGCCAATGGTCGTATCGTGTATCGGCACTAAGCCTGGAGTTTTCGCGCGCGCCGCTTTGGCTTGCGTGGTATGCCCACGGACATGCTATGTGGCTCGCTGCGCCTGCACCAACAGCCATTGGTGATCGAAGGTTAACCCCAATTTCGGGTCCAGTTGCAGCCGTATGCCGGCCCGGCAGTTGGCCCTGGCCATGGCCTCCAGCACGACGCGCAAGGGAGCGATCCGCTCGGGCGCGCCCAACACATCGGCCCATTCCTCGTAATGGCGCTGTTTGAGCCAGGACGCGCTGTGCACAATCCTCAGTCCGCTGGAAGCCACCAGCGTCAGCAGCTCATCTTGGCTCAACATGCGAACGTGAGAAGGGTCCCGCAGCCGTTCGATGGCGTTGTGCAGCAGGGCTTCCTCCTGGTGGGGCGAGGTGACGATGTCGGCGACGACGATTCGCCCGCCTGGCCGCGTGACGCGCTTCATCTCCTTGAGCGCCTGCTCGGGGTTGCTGAAGTGGTGGATGGACATGCGACAGACGGTGGCGTCAAACTCGTCGTCCTCAAAGGGCAAAACTTCGGCCTCTCCCAGTTGGAAGTGGGCGTTGGCGATCCCCTGTTCGTGGCGCTGTTTGCGGGCTCGCTGCAGCATTTCGCCGGTGATGTCCAGGCCCACCACCTCGCGGGCGGTTCTGGCCAGGCGAAAGGTCACCGCGCCGGCCCCGCACGCCACGTCCAGCACGCGATCCCGATACGTGGCGCCGACGGCCTTGAGCAGCCTGCTCAAGGTGTCTTCATCCAGGAAAGAAGGGGCAGCGACGATGTGATCCGCTTGGCGGCTGAACTCCTCTTTGGTGATCTCTTTGTGGCGCTGTTGATTCACCATACGAAGTTCGTAGTATATGCGCATCGCCTGGCGGATGCAAAACCCGTGTTGCACAAAGGCGCTGCGGCGTTTAGGCTGAGCTCATGCGCGCTTTCATCATCCTGGGACACCGGGCGCCGCTGACTCCCCAATTCACCCTCAACGACCTGCCCGGCAGCGCCGGACGCCTGGACGTGCTTTGCCGCTGCGTGCACGGCGCGCTGTTTCTGTCGCACGACCTGCGCCGCGACGTGGAGGTGTTCCTCGTCTTGCAGGGCCAGCTCACGGTGCGCATCTGCGGCGAATCGGTCAAACGCCTGAACCCCGATGAGAGAAGCACGGCTGCCTTGATCCAGAAAGCGCTTGAGAAAATCCAGCGCCATGAGGGCGCAGATCCAGTGCTCAGCACCCCCGGGATCACGATTGCGCGCCAGGGGCTTTCCTCGCTAGTGGACCACATGCAGGCACGCGGATTCAGGCTGCATGTGCTGCACGAAGGGGGGACCCCGTTTGCCTCGACAGGTTTGCGCGAACCGCTTGCCTTTGTGCTCAGCGACCACCTGGATTTTTCCCCGGCGGATGAGCAGGCGCTGGCTCAGTTACCTCGTGTCAGCCTGGGGCAGCGCGTCTATCCGGCAAGCCATTGCATTGTGGTGGTGAACCACGCGCTGGATGTCCTCAACGGGGTTGCTCCGCCGCATTGCTGAGCCGGGCTTGAGCTTGGTCGAGCAACCGACGATCGGTGTCATAGGTCAAGCGCTCTCGCGCCTGCGCGTAGGGGAACCAGCCCAACTCAGTGTGTTCGCCGGACAACACTGCGTTGGCGTGCGGGCTTGCAGCCAGAAAGTAACTAACCTGTTTGTCCACGGGCTGCTCCCCGCGGTGAAATCGATAGCGGACCTGATGATAAAAGCCGGGGATGGGCTCGATGCCGTGGAGGCCGGTTTCCTCGCACAGCTCCCGCAGAGCCGCCTGCCAATCGGACTCGCCGGCTTCGACGTGACCCTTGGAAAAACTCCAGTGCCCTCCCGTGCGGGAGCGCAACAACAGATATTCCCACGCGCCCCCCGAGCGGTCTGCGGCGTGGAAGACGATCACGCCCGCAGACCTTTCGCCGACCTCACGCATGCTGTGCGTTATTCCAGGTCGATGAGGCGATCTTGCTGGTCAAAGGCCTTGACGCTCAGCCCCAGGCTGCGCAGCTCTTTGACCAGCACGCGGAACGACTCCGGCAGCCCCATGCGCGGGAAGTCTTCGCCCTTGAGGATCGACTTGTAGAGCTGGACGCGCCCGCGCGTGTCGTCGCTCTTGACCGTGAGCATTTCCTGCAGGATGTGCGCGGCGCCGTATGCTTCCAGCGCCCAGACCTCCATCTCGCCGAGCCGCTGCCCGCCGCGTTGCGCCTTGCCGCCCAGCGGCTGCTGGGTGATCAGGCTGTAGGGGCCGATCGAGCGGGCGTGGATCTTCTCGTCCGCGATGTGTTCGAGCTTCAGCATGTACATGCACCCCACGGTGACCGGGTGCTCGAAGGGCTTCCCCGTCCGCCCGTCTCGCAGCGTCACCTTGCCGTCGGGCTGTCCGTTTTCGTTGTCCACGCCGTCGCCCTCCTCCAGGCCGTGCTGCTTGCGCAGCTCGTGCAGCTCGGAGAAGATCTGTTCCTCCTTGGCGCCGTCGAACACCGGGGATGCGGCGTTTTCGCCCTTCAACTCCGCCAACCACCCCAGGTGCAGTTCGAACACCTGCCCCAGGTTCATGCGCGAGGGCACTCCCAGCGGGTTCAGCACCATGTCCAGCGGCGTGCCGTCGGGCAGGAAGGGCATCTCCTCCTCCGGCAGGATGCGCGAGATCACGCCCTTGTTGCCGTGGCGTCCGGCCAGCTTGTCGCCCACCGAGATCTTCTTGCGCTGGGCGATGTAGACCTTGACCAGCTCGTTGACGCCCGCCTCCAGCTCGTCGTTGCTTTCGCGCGCGAACTTCTTGACCTGGATCACCTTGCCGCGCTCGCCGATGGAGGGGCTCAAGCGCTTGGACGTGTTCTTCACGTTGCGCGAGCGCTCGCCGAAGATCGAGCGGAAGATGCGCTCCTCCGGGGTGGGCTCGCTTTCGCCGCGCGGGGTGATCTTGCCCACCAGGATGTCGCCCACCTTGATGTCGGTGCCCACGCGGATGACGCCGTCCTCGTCGAGGTTGCGCAGCTCTTCCTTGGTGATGTCCGGGATGTCGGCCGTGATCTCCTCCGGACCCAGTTTGGTCTCCTCCGCGCGCACCTCGATCTCGTGGATGTGGAGGGAGTCCAACACGTCGTCCTTGACCAGCCGCTCCGAGATCAGGATGGCGTCCTCGTAGTTGTAGCCTTCGAACGGCAGAAACCCCACCAGCACGTTGGTCCCCAGGGCCAACTCGCCGCCGTCGGTGGCCGGACCATCGGCAAGCACGTCGCCTGCCTTGACCTTCTGGCCCACTTTGACGATGGGCTGCTGGTGCATGGCGGTGTTCTGGTTGGTGCGCTCGAAGGTGATGAGCGGGTACTCCTGCGGCTTGCCCTTCCCCTTGACGACGACGCGCCGCGCGTCCACCTTGACCACCTCTCCGGCTTCGCGGGCAAGCACCATCAGGCCGGAATCTTTGGCCACGCAGGCCTCCATGCCCGTGCCGACGTAGGGGGCCTGCGGCTTGAGCAGGGGGACGGCCTGGCGCTGCATGTTGGTGCCCATCAGGGCGCGGTTGGAGTCGTCGTGCTCCAGAAAGGGGATCAGGCTTGCCGAAACCCCGACCAGCTCGGCGGGGGATACTTCGATGAAATCAACCTGCTCCCGGGGCACCATGCGGATGTTCTCCTTGCCGGTGCGGATCTCCACCTGCTTGGGAACGATGTGGCCCTTCGCGTCCACGGGGGTCAGGATGCTGGCCAGCTTGTACTTCTCCTCCTCGTCCGCCATCAGGTACACGATTTCATCGGTGACCTTGGCGTTTTTCACGCGGCGATAGGGGGCTTCCAGGAAGCCGTATTCGTTGAGCCGCGCGTAGGTGGCAAGCGAGGTGATCAACCCGATGTTCTGGCCTTCGGGGGTCTCGATCGGGCAGATGCGGCCGTAGTGCGAGTGGTGGACGTCGCGGACCTCGAATCCCGCGCGTTCGCGCGAAAGGCCGCCCGGCCCGAGCGCCGAGAGCCGGCGCTTGTGCGTGAGTTCGGCCAGAGGGTTCGTCTGATCCATGAACTGCGAGAGCTGGCTGCGGCCGAAGAAGTCGCGGATGACCGCGGAAAGCGCCTTCGGGTTGATGAGCTTCTGCGGCGTCAGCTTTTCGACCGACGTGTCGAAGATCGTCATGCGCTCCTTGACCAGGCGCTCCGTGCGGGCCAGGCCCACGCGGCACTGGTTCTCCAGGAGCTCGCCGACGGTGCGGACGCGGCGGCTGCCGAGATGGTCGATATCGTCGACGGTGCCCTCGCCGCGGCGGAGATTGATCAGGTACTTGATCGCCGCGATGATGTCTTCCTTCTCGAGG
>DATCIV010000152.1:0-4986 GCA_036507575.1 Candidatus Bipolaricaulota bacterium
TTCATGCCCTCGGTCGGGCGCATCGAGCGCGTCCGCTTCCCGCACGGCCCCGGGGTCCGTAACGACGGCGGCATCTACCGCGGCTACGAAGTGCCGGTGTACTACGACTCGCTGCTGAGCAAGCTCGTCGTGCTGGGACGCGACCGCGAGCAGGCGCGCCGCCGCATGCTGACCGCGCTGCGGCGCCTGGACATTCAAGGGATCGCCACCACCAAGTCCCTGTGTCAGGAGATCATCAACCACCAGGCCTTCGCTCAGCACGCGCTGACCACCGACTTCATCGAAAGCTTGTTAAGTTGAAAACCCTTGGCGTTTCCATTACACTTTTTCGAAGTTTGAAATCGGCTTGCTTTAATGCAATCCCGCGTTGAAAGCCCCAATGAGAAATGTTTGAAGCACTGAGCGAGAAGATCACGGGCGTGCTCAATCGCCTGAAGCGCCGTGGCGCGCTGACCGAAGCCGACATCCAGGCGGCCATGCGCGAGGTGCGCTTGGCGTTGTTGGAAGCCGACGTCAACTACAAGGTAGTCAAGCGCTTCGTCGAGCGCTTGACTGAAAAAGCGCTCGGGGCGCAGATTCTGCAGAGCCTGACGCCGGGCCAGCAGGTGGTCAAGCTGGTGCGCGACGAGCTGACGGCCACCCTGGGCGGACGCAAGGCCGAGCTGGACCTGTCCAGGCGCCCCACGGTCATCATGCTGGTGGGCTTGCAGGGCTCGGGCAAGACCACGATGGCCGGCAAGCTGGGCCTGCACCTGCACAAGCGGCGCAACAGGAAGCCCTTGCTGGTGGCTGCGGACGTCCAGCGCCCGGCCGCCATCGAACAGCTCAAGCAGCTGGGGACGTCCCTGGGGCTTGCGGTGTTCAGCGTGGAAGACGGGAAAACCCCGCCGCTTGAGATCGTCAAGCGCAGCCTGGAGGCGGCACAACGCAACGCCCACGACGTGGTGGTATTGGACACGGCGGGCCGGCTCCAGATCGATGACGCGTTGATGGACGAGCTGGTCCGCATGAAGGCCGCCTGCGAGCCGAGCGAGCTGCTGCTGGTGGCCGATGCCATGACCGGTCAGGAAGCGGTGAACATCGCCCAGGCCTTCCACGACAAGCTCACCTTGAGCGGCATCGTGCTGACCAAGATGGACGGCGACGCGCGCGGCGGCGCGGCGCTGTCGATGGTGGAGGTCACGGGCGTGCCGATCAAGCTGATCGGCGTCGGGGAGAAGCCGGCGGATTTGGAGGAGTTCCACCCGGACCGCCTGGCCGAGCGCATCCTGGGCATGGGCGACATGCTCGGCCTGATCGAGCAAGCCGAAGCCGCGATCGATCCCCAAGCCGTGCAGGACCTGGAGCAGAAGCTGCGCAAGCAGAAGTTCAGCTTGCAGGATTTCCTGGATCAGCTGCAGCAGATGCGTAAATTAGGGCCGCTTGCCAAGCTGCTGGAGAAGATCCCGGGGATGAACAAGGTGCAGATCGATGAAAAAGAGCTGGCGCGCGTGGAGGCCATCATCCGTTCGATGACGCGCAAGGAGCGCGTGCGGCCGGAGCTGCTGGACGCCAGCCGCAAGAAGCGCGTGGCCTCCGGCAGCGGCACGCAGGTCAGCGACGTCAATCGGGTGTTGAAGCGCTTCCAGGAGGCGCGTAAGCTCATGCAGAGCATGGGGAAGATGAAACTTCCGCCAGGAATGGCTCAAAGATAAGGAGGATGTTCATATGCCTGCGAAAATTCGGCTCAAGCGCATCGGGCGCCGCGGCCAGCCGTCGTACCGCGTGGTGGTCACCGACGAAAGAAATGCCCGCAACGCGCAAGTGATCCAGGAGCTGGGCTTTTTCAATCCGCTGGAGGATGCGCTCCAGATCGACACGGCTCAAGCCCTGGACTGGCTCAAGAAGGGCGCACAGCCTACGGCGACCGCTCGCGACCTGCTGTCGAAGCTGGGGGTGATGGCCCAGTGGCACGCCGTACGCCAGGGCAAATCCCCTTCCAGCGCTGAAGGATGAACACCCCCGCATTGTCGCTGGTGGAGTTGATCCGCTTCCTGGTGGGAAGCGTGGTCAGCCATCCGCAAGCGCTCCACGTGCTGAGGGTGGAGACTCCCAAGACGGATCTGTTCTACCTGACCGTCAGCCCCGACGATCTGGGGCGGTTGTTGGGCAGGGAAGGCAGGACCGTGGAGGCCATCCGCGTGCTGGTGGAGGCGGCGGCCTTGGGCTATGGAAAGGCCGCGGTCGTGGACGTGGTCGAGCCCCAGCACCGGCAAAGCCAGGGGACTCCCGGTCGGTCCCGGCGCCGGGACCGACGCTTCAGAGGCAAAGGCAAGCCCAAAACAAGGTAGCTCCATGCGCGTGGACATCGTCACCATCTTCCCCGGAATGCTGCAGGGCTTTTTCCAGTACGGGGTGCTGCAAGCCGCTTGCCAAGCGGGCTTGATCGACGTCAAGGTGCATGACTTGCGCGACTACACTCTGGACAAGCACCGTCAGGTGGACGACCGTCCCTACGGGGGCGGTCCGGGAATGCTGCTGAAGGTGGAGCCGTTGTTCGCCGCGGTGCAGGCGCTCAAGGGGCCGACGGGCCAGGTGGTGCTGACCTCCGCTCAAGGCAAACTGCTCGATCAACAGACCGCCAAAGCGCTTGCGCGCGTCGATCAGTTGATCCTGTTGTGCGGGCGTTACGAGGGCGTGGACGAGCGCGTCCTGTCGTTTGTGGACCACGAGCTGTCCATCGGCGATTACGTGCTGAGCGGGGGTGAGGTGGCTGCGGCCGTCATCGCCGAGGCGGTGCTGCGCCTGGTGCCGGGGGTGGTGGGGGATGCGGAGTCGGTCCGCACGGATTCTTTTTATCAGGAGCCCTTGCTGGGACCTCCGCAGTACACGCGGCCGGAGGATTTTCAAGGGATGGCGGTGCCCCAGGTCTTGCGCTCCGGAAATCACGAGCAGATCGCCACGTGGCGGCGCGAGCAGTCCTTGAAGAAAACCTTGCACAACCGACCGGATCTGCTCAAGCGGGGGAAAACCCCGTCCAGCGGTTGAGCCATGGGCAACGTCTACGCCGGCCTGGTGCATTACCCGGTGCGCAACGCGCGTGAAGCGATCGTGGCGACGGCGCTCACCGGGCTGGACCTGCACGACATCGCGCGCAGCGCCAGGACGTATGAGCTGGCCCGTTATTACGTGATCACGCCCTTGAGTTCGCAGCGGCGCATCGCCAAGAAAATGGTGGAATACTGGATGCAACCGGGCGTGGAGCCCGCCAACCGCGCGCAAGCCTTGAAAAAGGTGGGGGTGGTTGCTACCCTAGAGGACAGTTTAAGCGACCTGCAGGCTTGTGAAACGGAAAGGCCTTTGCTGATTGCCACCTCGGCGCGCGCGTTGTCCATCCCCAGGATCGGCTATGACCTCCTACGACAGCGCATTGACACCCAACCTCAGGCGGTGTACCTGATGTTCGGGACGGGGTGGGGATTGGCGGATGCGCTCATCGCCATGTGCGACTATGCGCTGCCGCCGATTCAGGGGCCGGGGTCGTTCAATCACCTTTCCGTGCGGGCTGCTGCCGCCATCATTTTCGACCGTCTGCGCGGTCGGAAGGAGGAATGTAATGTCTGATCATTTGATTAGAACGGTGGAACAAGCGTTCTTGAAGGAAACGCTGCCCGAGTTTCGCGCGGGGGACACCTTGCGCGTTCACGAGCGCGTGAGCGAAGGGGGCAAGGATGGGCGCGAGCGCATCCAGATTTTCGAAGGGGTCGTGCTCAAGAAAAGCGGCAGCGGCGCCAACGCCATGTTCACCATCCGCAAGCTCTCGTCGGGCGTGGGGGTGGAGAAGGTCTTCCCGCTGCACTCCCCCAAAATCGCCGAGATCGAAGTGGTCACCAAAGGCCGCGTGCGACGAGCTCGACCCAATTATCTAAGGCGCCGGTAATGGAAGACAAACTCCCCGAGGAGCGCCCCGTTCAGGGCCCTGAACAAGGTCCGCCCCAGACGCCGCCTGAGCCAGCCGCAAGTTCGCCGGCCGATGCCTTTGCCGCCGCCCCCCCATGGGGCCAGACCTCCGGCGAGGGGGAAGCCGAGGGGGTTTTCCCGTCGAGCGCGGAGCTGCTGGGGGAGGAAGAGGCCCCTGGGCCGCGGCCGTTTCTGGCCAGGCTGCTCAACCGGTTGGGCATCCATACGGGTCGGCGCGCCATCTGGCTGTTGGATTGGATCCAAGTGCTGGGGGTGGCGGCCTTTCTGGCGTGGCTGACGATGAGCTTTGTGGTCGTGCGCATGCGCGTGCCCACCGGCTCGATGGAGCCGACGATCCAAACGCACTCCAGCTTCTTCGTGGACAAGATCTCCTTCCTGTGGCATCAACCCCAACCGGGCGACATCGTCGTCTTCTGGCACGACGAGACCAGCGGCGAGCGCGTGCGCTACGTCAAGCGTCTGATCGCCGTTGGCGGGCAGACGGTGCAGATCAAGGACTGCGGGCGCCTGTCGTCCGAGGAGTGCGGCGTGTACGTCAACGGCCAAAAGTTGACCGGTGAAGCCTTCGACCGCCCCTATTACGCGCAAGGCAAGATGGGCAGCGATGTGTGGACCGTGCCGGAGGGCCATTACTTCGTGCTGGGCGACAACTCCCGCAACAGCCTGGACGGCCGATTCTGGGGGTATGTGGATGTGAAAGACTTCATCGGCGAGCCTTTCCTGCGCGTGTGGCCGCTGAACCAGTTCGGCTTCATGAACGGCTACTTCGGCACGGCGCGCTGATTTTCTCGTTTGACAAGTCCGAAGTGCAGCGATATGCTGCAAACAACAAGGGGAGCTTGCCCTCGTGCAGGCTGAGAGGAAGCCCACGCTTCGACCCTTAGAACCTGATCCGGGTAATGCCGGCGGAGGGAGCGATGCCTCACCTCACATCTTCTCAAAACCTTCGGCGTACCAGTTTTGGGTTTGACTAGCACTCCTCTCGCTGTCCTGGGCTTGCTCCTGAAATCTTCTAGGAGGAAGCCA
>DATCIV010000153.1:0-5805 GCA_036507575.1 Candidatus Bipolaricaulota bacterium
TCGAACAGGCCGCACCCCGCCGCAAGCCAACCAAACCCAGCGCATGCCGCCGCCAGCGCCATGTGCTTGGAAATGATGCGCATGCAGGTTCCTTATCTCCCGCCCTGAGTTGGAAGGGGGTCGCTCAATGCTCGTAAGCCACGCCGTCTTTGGCGATCTCGGCCTTGCGACCCTGCGCGTGCAGCGCTGACTGCAGGCCGTTCAACCCATTGGCCTCGCCGTGGACAAGGCGCACCTGCGCCCGCCGCGTCCCCTCCAGCCAACGCAGCAGGGCGGCTTGATCGGCGTGGGCGCTGAAGCCGTTGATGGTGTAGACCTGGGCTCGCACCGCGATGTCCTCGCCGTGGATGCGCACCGTCGGGCGGCGCTCCACCAGCAGCCTCCCCAACGTGTCCTTGGCTTGATAGCCCACCAGCACGACGCTGGCTTCCGGCCGCCACAGGTTGTGCTTGAGGTGGTGCACCACGCGGCCGCCGTTGCACATGCCGCTGCCGGCGATGAAGACGCTGCGGCCCTCCAGTTCGTTGAGCTGGCGGGACTCCTGCTCGGTCTTGACGTACTCCACCCCGGCGAACGAGAACGGGTCGTCGCCCGCTTGCAACGCTCGTTGCAGGTCGGGGCCAAGCCCTCCGGGAAAACGCCGATAGATGCGCGTGATGTTGATGGCGAGCGGGCTGTTGAGGAAAACGCGAGTGCCCTGGGGCAGCCGTCGTTGTTGGTGCATCTCCTTCAGCTCAAACAACACGTCCTGGGAGCGCTCCAGGGCGAACGAGGGGATGACCACGTTCCCTCCCCGCCCCAGGCTCTCGCCGATGACCTGGGCGAACTCGGCTTGCGAAGCGCTGGGGTCGCGGTGCTGGCGATCTCCGTAGGTGGATTCGCAGTACACCAGGTCGCATGGGTGAGGCGGGTCGTAGTCGGGCACCACCTGGCGGCCCGGATTGCCCAGATCCCCGCTGAAGGTCACGCGCTCGGTGATATTCCCTGCCTTGACCTCGAGCTCCAGAAACGCCGAACCCAGGATGTGGCCGGCGTTGCGGAAGGTGACCTGCACGCGCGGGCCACAGGGCAGGGGGTGGTCGAAGCCGGGGATGGGCGTCAGGCGGCTGATCGTCTCCAGCACGTCCTGCTCGTCGTACGGGGGAAACGGCGGCATCTCGCCGCGACGTCGCCCGCGACGGCGCTGGGCGACGAAGTCCTCGTGCATAACGTGGGCTGCGTCCAACAGGATGAACTTGGCGATCTCGACGGTGGCTGCCGTGGCCAGGATCGGTCCGGTGAACCCGTGCTTAACCAGCAGGGGCAGACGGCCGCAGTGGTCCAGGTGGGCGTGCGTGAGCAGCACCTGGGACAGACTTGCCGGATCGAACGGGAGCGGCGAGTGGTTGCGCGCTTCAAGCGCGGCGCCGCCTTGAAACAAGCCGCAATCGATCAGGAGCTTCTCGTTGCCGACTTCGAGCAAATGACAGGAGCCCGTCACGGCTTCCGCCGCGCCGTGGCTGGTGATCTTCATTGACCTCGGGTCAGGAAGTAGGCCACGCCGATGATGCCGCCCAGGATCAGGGCCACCAGCCACCAGGGCGTCTCTTGCACCCCGCTGCCCGGGTCCACCGCCACCACGTTGAAGTGCACGGCGTGCATGATGGGCGGGTCGTTGGGCACATGTTGGCCGTCGGCAAGCACCAGGAACAGGGTGTATGGGCCGGGTTTGATGTTCTCGAAGCGATAGCTTTCTTCGGTGCTGTGAACGGTCCAGTCGCTCTTGCCGATGGGCTCCCCTGGCTTGAGATTCAACTGCGCGTCGGCACGGGCCATCAGCATCAGGTGATAGTGCCCCACGCCCTCGGCGTGTTGGCCATCGGCGGGCTGGATGTCGATGCCTTCCGAAACCCAGCGCGCGTTGATGATCTGTCCCCAAATGGTCGCGCCATCGGCGGGCTCCAGCAGGGTCACCGATTGCGCAAACGCGCTCAGGCTGAACGCGCCAGCCAACAGGCTCACTGCGATGAGTAACTTGATGGTATTCATCCTTTCAGCATACGCACCGCATCGGCGTGCAGCAAGGTGGCGCAGCGAACGCAACTCACCGCTCAAGATCAGGGAATAGGTACGCCCTGCTGCCACAAATGGATGAGTTGTTTCAGCACGCCTTCGGTGATGTATTGGCCGCCGGTGCGAGGCACTGGGCGGTTGGAAACCCACAGCTGCGTGGCTAAATCCATCTCTTGATTGCCGATGAAGTGATCGGGATTGGACACGCCCAAGGGGTCCGCAGGAACCAGTCGGGCCACCGCCTGATCGATGCTCAGGTTTACCTGTAGCAGCGTGCAGCCTGAGAGGCTGAGCGCCAACGCCACGACAACCCATCGTACCCACTGAACCATGCACGTCTCCTTTCCTCTCCGTGGCTCTAACGTAGCCGCTGGGCAGCGGCGTTGACAAGGTCAACCGCGATTCCCTGCAAAGCGGACCGCTGAGGCGGAGTCCAGGGGACGGCAGACGTCCCCTGGCGTGGCCTCGGCTGCCGGGACCGCGCCTGGACGCACGAACGCGCGCGCCGCTGTTGCACAATGCGTTTGAGTTGCTCGCACGGTTTGGCTTTGCTTACAGTGAACGGCAAACGCTTTCGCGCCGAGGAGGCATGGATGTACGCCAAGCCGCGCCGCTCGCTTGCGCTGGCTGTGTTGAAATTGACGGGTTACCTGATCGCCCTGGCGGCCGCGGGCTTGTTGCTTGCGCCGTTGCTGCACGCGTCGCTGTCCGCCCTGCTCGATCTTGGGCGCGAGGTGCCCGACCTGGATCTCAAGCGGGTGCTGGTGGAAGGGGTTTCGCTGCTGGGCGCGGTGCTTGCGGCAAGCGCCTATGGGCTGTGGGTGGTCGAGCCGCGGCCGTGGCGCAGCCTGGGATTGCGCTGGCACCCGCGCGCGGCATTGGAAATCGCGCTGGGGGTGGGACTTGCGGCTGGGCTGTTGGCGTTGGTATGGGTGGTGGATGGGTTGTGGTCGCTGGGGGTGCAGGCTCAACCCTGGAGCTGGCCGACGGCGCAGCTCGATGTGCAGCGTTGGCCCGCCGTGCTGCTGCTGATGCTGTTGGTGGCCGTCAACGAGGAGTTGATGGTGCGGGGGGTTCCCCTTCAACTGTTGATCCGTTACCTGGGACCCTGCGCCGGGGTGGTGGTGACCTCGCTGATCTTCGGGCTGTTGCACATCACGGGCGACGCTTGGAACGCGGCGGTCGTGGCGTTGGATACGGGGTTCACGGGCGCGTTGCTGGCGCTTGCGTACCTACGGACCAGGGCGTTGTGGATGCCCATCGGGCTCCATTTTGGCAACAACTTTCTGTTGTTCGTGCTGGAGAACCCATCCCTGGAGCAGCTCAACTTTATCCCGCCGGAAATCTCCCAGAGCGCCTTTTGGGGTTGGTGGCTGGTCAACTTCCCGGCCTATGTGTTGGCGCTGTTTTGGCTTTTGCGCTGGCGATATCGCGCGGACCCGCAACTGGAGGCGCTGTATCAACGGCACGTAGCGCCTTTGGCGGATACATGGCAGGCTGAGCAGACTACGGATGCTGGGCCTTGAGCGCATCCATGTGCTGTTGCATCTGCTTCTTCAGCCGGGGTGGGGGAACGGCGTACACGTCGGCAAACAGGGAGTCTACGGGCAGCGGCGGCGCGGCTTCCGCCTTTTGCACCGACTCGCTGATCATCTCACCGAGCTCCTGTTGCAAAGCGTCTTCGACGGTCGAATCCCAGAGCGCGTGGCTTTGCATATAGCGGCGAAAGCGCACGATGGGATCCTTGGCCTCCCACTTCTCCATCTCGCCGGCAGGGCGATAGCGCGTGGGATCATCCGAGGAGGAGTGGCTGCCCAGGCGATAGGTCACCGCCTCGATGAAGGTGGGACCGCCGCCTGCGCGCGCCTTTTCGACGGCTTTCCTGCTGGCCGCGTACACCTTGAGCACGTCGTTGCCGTCCACCTGAACGCCCTCAAAGCCGTAGCCCTGCGCTTTGACGGCCAGGGAGGGGGCGGCGGTCTGCTGCTTCAATGGCACGGAGATGGCCCATTGGTTGTTCTGGCAGAAGAACACCACCGGCGCCTGCAGCACGCCGGCGAAGTTCATGGCCACATGGAAATCCCCCTCGGAGGTGGCTCCGTCGCCCAGGTAAGCCAGGGCAATGGCCTTGTCCCCTTTGTACTTGGCGGCGTAGGCCATGCCCACGGCGTGGGGCAGTTGGGTGGCGATGCAGCTGCTCCAGGAGACGAAGTTGGCCGACCGATAGGAGTAATGCACCGGCATTTGCCGTCCCTTGGCCACGTCCATCGCGTTGCCGATGCACTGGGCGACGAACACCTCCAGGAGCATGCCCCGCATCAATGCGGCCACGCCCTGGCGCAGCGCGGGGAAGACCCAGTCGCTTTCTCCCAGCGCAAAAGCGCTGCCCACCACGGCCGCCTCCTCGCCGCTTGCCGTGCCGTAAAAGCCGATTCTGCCCTGCCGCTGGAGCTTCATCATGCGGTCGTCGAGCAACCGGCTCAAGGACATGAAGCGGTACATGCGCTGCAGGTCGGCAGGCGAAAGGCCGAGTTTCTTGTGTTCAGGCGTGGTACGGGCCGGCTTGGCGCGCTTCTTCTTGGACACCTCTATGCTCCTTCGAAGGTTTCACGCATTGTAGGTGGGGCAGGTCGAAGGGGCAACTGTCGCAGGTGGGATTGAAAAGAACGGAGCCCGGGGTAGAGCTAGAACGTCGCCACCGAGCCGAAGGCCACGCTGGGGATGGCGATGAAGGGGACGGGGAACAGCACCTCCAGATAAAAACCGAACCCGGGAAAGCTGAACAGATCGCCGAATTTGTAGAGCCACTCCACCGAACCCGCCGGCGCGTTCACCGTGCGCAGCACCGGGGCCAGCCCCACGTACGGGGTGACCACCACGCCAGGGGACAAGGGGAAAGGGGTTTGGATCACGGCAAACGGCATCCAGATCATGCCCGTGGTCGGCAACAACGGGAGCAGGTCCAAGTGCCCGGCCACCAGCCCGCGGCCAAGCAGCAAGCGAAGCTGCGGGAACATCACGATCGGGCCCGGGCAGGGAGTCGCCAGGCAGCCGGCGATGTCGAGGAAGAGCCCTGCGCCTGCGGCCTCGCGCGCGTGGGCGGGCGCGCTGATCCCCCCCAGCAGTCCGGTGATGAGGGCGCAGGCGCTGGCGCCGATAACCCAGGCTCGGACCGCCCTGCAGCACCCGAGCCAGCAGACATGGACGGAACCCGTTTGGGAAAAGATCAGTACACCGACTCGTCGATACATGGATTGCAGAACAAGCTGTTCAGCGACTCGAAGTCCACCATGAACCCGACGGAGAAAGCGGGCAGCGCGGCGATCGGCACAAAGAAGCCCGCCTCTGCGAAGAAGCCGAAGCCGCCGAAGGTAAATGAGGCGCCGAACTTGAAGATCCAGTCCGCAAGCGGCGGCACAGCCAGCGCGCTTGAGGTGAACAACACGGGGGCCAGACCCGCGTACGGCGTGAGCACTGCCCACGAGTTGAATTGCAGCGGCACATTCAACACGAGGTAGGGCAGAAAGCGCAGTCCCGGCGTGGGGATGGGCCCGGTGGGCAACCCAAACAAGAGGTCCAGGTGGGCCACGGTGAAGCCGCTGCCCAACACCACGCGGGTCATGGGCAGGACGCCGCTGTCGGATAAACTGCCCGGCAAATCGAAGAAAATCCCTGCTCCCACTCCCTCGCGGGCCAAGCCAGGGTGGTTGCTCCAACCGATCAGTAGGGCAAAAGCTAGTAGAAAGGCGAGGC
>DATCIV010000154.1:0-2940 GCA_036507575.1 Candidatus Bipolaricaulota bacterium
TTTGCCAGACGCTGGGGTGATGCCAGGCGGCTCCCTTCACGTGCGCTGCCTCAAGCAAGTCCGCCGGCGGGGCCAGCAACCAGGGGAAGATGTCCTCCTGCCTTACGCCTTGCGCATCTTCACCCGGGCCGCCGGGGCGACCCCACCAGTTGCCCGTCGCCGCCAGCGCTCCATGGGTGACCAGCGCCGGCGTGCCGATGATCGTGTTGCTGACAATGGTTGAATGTTCTCCCAAAATCTCCACGGCGAGCCCCGCGCTTTCGACGCGCGAGTTTCGCAGCATAAAGCCATGGCCGCTCACCTGCAGCGCCGTGGAGCCAGCGGCAAGCACCTTCACGTCCTCCAGAGCAATGCGGTCCCCTTCGACGCGAATCGCGGGCGCCCGCCCGCTGTCCACCTCCAGCCCACGCACGGTGATCTCGTCCGCCGCCAGGGTCAGCGTCCCGTGCAACCGTGCGCCCGGCTCGGCCGTCACGACCACCCGGGGCGTGGAAAGCGTCCAATCCCCAAGGTACTCGCCCGCCAGCAAGTGCAGCGTTTCCCCCGGCTTGAGCGAGGGCTCCCGCGCCAGCGCTGCGTCCAGGGTTTTGTAGCGGAAGTCGTAGTTCGAATCCTCCGCATCGTCGGCGGCGGGATCGAGCACGAAGGGTTGACGCTCAATCAGCGAGATCTCCACCGCACAGGTGTCTTGTTGCGCTTCCGGGTCCTGGTAGCGCAAGGTAAGGGCTTGTCCAGGTTGAGGCAGCGTCTCGGTCCATTGCGGCAGAAATTCACCGCTGGAAGGTGCGGTTTCCAGCGCATCCAGCGTCCAGCGTCGGCCGTCCTGCGCCACCGCCTCAATCACCCCCACCAGCCTGTCAACCCGTTGCGGGTTCAGATCCTTGTCAGGGTCATTCAAGCGCGCGCTCAAGCTCTCGCCTATAATCCAACTAGGCTTGGTCAAGATCCAGGCTGCGTGTGACAGCGATCGCTGCTGCGGCCACGCCAGGATCACGGTGGCTTCCTGCGGCGCGGAGACGGAGAGTTCCGCCGCCACGCTGTGACCATCCAAGTCCAGCACCCCCGGCAATTCCTGCCAACGCATTCCATCCCAAGCGAACAAGCGCAGGTCGGCGACGGGGATCTCCGGCGCCAAGCTCCCCGGATCGTAGGGCACGATCAGTTTAATCGTGCCTTGAATCTGCCCGCCGGTTGAGAGGGAGAAGCGCGCCAGCTCCACGCCCAGCGACGGGGCATTGTCGGGCCGCTCCATGGCCTGGAAGGCCGTCAGCCAGCCCCCGCTCGCCTGAACATCAACCAGCTGCACGGACACCCCCGCCTGGGGGGCGTGCACCAGCACGGGTTGAGGGTTTTGAGCGAAGAACCAGCCCTTCACCGTGCGCTGCACCAGCGCAGCAGGCGGCATCGGCAACCAAGGGAAGGCCTGTTCAAGGGCGACCCCGTTGATCACGTCGTTTTCGGATGCGTTTGTGGGAGCCAAGCCGGTCGGCCCTTGGCCGCTGCCCCAGAAGTTATAGCGCGCGTCCAGGGTTCCGGTGTCCAGGGCCCACAGCCCGAATTCCTGGTTATGATCGAACTGGTTGAATTGCGCGGTCACCCCGCGGCCATCCCGAATCGCCAGTCCGCCCCCGTTGTTTTGGAAGCGGTTGTCGTACACCTCGACCTGTTCGGTGCGCTCCAAGTGCAGCCCTGCACCGAGGTTATTCAAAAAAGCGTTGGCCGAAAGCGTCGCTTGCCGCACGTCCTCCAACCAGGCGCCGTCCTGCTGATTGGCAGAGAACGAATTGCCCAGCAGCTTGAGCGCCTCGCCGCGCACGACCTCGGCACCTTTGCCGAAGTTGTCGTGAACTTGGTTGTCGCTGAACTGGCTTTCGGTCAGATCGTATGCCAGTATTCCTTGCGCATTGTTGCCAAGAGTGTTTCCGACCAGGCGCAGTTGGCGGCTTTGGGTTGCGTACACGCCTGCCGTGCTATTATCAGTGATGGTGTTGCTCTTGATAAACTCGCCTTCGGTTTGGAAAAGCTCCAGGCCAGGGCCGTTGTTGTGTTGCAACACATTTTCTAGGTAGCGGTTGTTGCGTCCGTTCGAGAAAATCCCCGCCCCCAGGGACCCTTCGATGCGATTGTTTTCCAACGTGTTCGCCTGTGGCTGGCCGGTCTCATTTTGCTCCAGGCGCACCCCCACCTGGTTTCCCGTCAAGGCGTTGAGCAACAGCGTGTTCGCCGAAACCGGGCCCAGCAGGTGAATGCCTGCGCCATGCAGGTCGCTGTGACCGCGAACTTCGTTCTCTTGGATCACGTTTTCAACGCTGGCGGCGCTGATCAGGACGCCGCCGGTGGGGGCGGTCGCACCGCCATTGTCCTCGAACGTGCTGTGCGATACGCTGGTTTGGCTGGCGCTTTCCAGGCTCAGCCCAAACTGACCGTTGTGGGCAAACGTGCTGCGGGTGAGCTCATTGTGGGCGCTTGAGTACAGACGCGCGCCGTGACCGACGTTGGCGGAAAAATCGTTTTGGGAGAATTGCGAATAGGAAACGTCTTCCAGCAAGAGTCCATCGCCTTCGTTGAGTGTAAAACGGTTCTCAGTGACCTGCGCGGACTTCAGGTCCTGCAGCCGACCGCCTGCCTGGCCATTGACCTGAAATTGGCTGCGGGTCAAGATCAAGCTGTCGGAGTCCTGGGCCACGATGCCGACCCCCGCATTGTTATCGGCCTGGACGAATTCCAGTGTGGCAAAGGCCGCATCCTCAAGGCGAATTCCCGCTTCGTCGGCGTGGCTCACGTGCACGTCTTCGATCTGAACGTGTTGGGCCGAGATGAGCAACCCGTGCGGGCGGCCTGCAGCGTCGATGTGCAGGCCTTGAACCTTTACCTGCTTGGCCTGGATGGACAGGCTTCCGATCAATTTCGTCTGGGTCGAGCCGCCCTCGGCGCGGATCG
>DATCIV010000155.1:0-7497 GCA_036507575.1 Candidatus Bipolaricaulota bacterium
GGTCCGGCCCTCGTCCTCGGTGGGGAACGGCCCCGCTCCCACGCGCGTGGCGTAGGCTTTGGACACGCCAATCACGCGGTCCAGCCGGCGCGGCGAAACACCCGCGCCCACGCCCACACCGCCCACCGTGGCGCTGGAGGAGGTCACGTACGGGTAGGTGCCAAAGTCCAGGTCCAGCAGGCACGCCTGCGCTCCCTCGAAGACCACGTCCTGGCCACGGTCGATGGCGGCGTTGACCAAGGCGCCGGTGTCCACCACACGCTCCAGCCAGGGGTCCATCAGCTCCAGGATTTCGTCGCACAGCTTGGCGGCGTCCAGCGCCGCAAACGGCTCCTCTCCCCAGACCTTGCGCTCCCACTGCAGGGTGCGCTCCACGCGCTGGCGAAAGGCGTCGGGGTACTTCAGATCGCCCATGCGCACCCCGGCCCGTTTGACCTTGTCCCGGTACGCCGGGCCGATGCCCTTGGCCGTGGTGTCCAGCTCGCTCGCCGAGCCGGCCATGCGCTCTACGATGGGGTGATAAGGCAGCAGCAGGTGCGCGCCTTCGCTGAAATAGAGGTTGGGGTCGTCGCTCCCCTTGGCCTGCTGCAGCATCTTGATCTCCTGCACCAGGGCGTAGGGGTCGATCACCATGCCGTTGCCAAGCACGCCGGCGCACCCGGGGTTGAGCGCACCGGAGGGCACGAGGTGAAAGCGGAACTCCTCGGGCACGCTGACGCTGCCCCCGCTGGTGGCCTGAACTCGCTCGAACACCACGCGATGGCCCGCGTTGGTGCCGCCGTTGAAGCGCACGCACCAATCCGCCTCCATGGACAACAGGTGCACGATCTTGCCCTTGCCCTCATCGCCCCACTGGGCACCCAACACCGCCGTTGCCGTCATGACAGACTCCCCTGCGCCGACCGCACGTGCACTTCCTCCGCAGCCAGTCGCTCCACTCCCCGATCGGTCCTCACCAGCAGCCTGCCGCCGTCATCAAAACCCATCACGTTTCCTTTCATCAGAACGCCGTGCCTTTCAAAGCGGATCATGCCCTCCAACACCGACAACTGCTCCCACTCCTCCACGAAAGGGGCAAACCCGTGGGACAGGAACCGCCGATAGCCGTCGGCCAATGCCTCCAGGGCGCAGACGGCCAGCTCTTCCAAAGGGACCTCTCGTCCCAACTCCTGCTGCAAGGAGGTGGGTTCGACGCGCGCCTGCACAGGCAGCGGGTTGTTGACGTTGAGCCCGATTCCCAGGTTGAGCCACTGCAACTGGCCCGCCCGCGTGGACAACTCCGCCAGAATCCCCGCCAGCTTTCTTCCATGCACCCAGATATCGTTGGGCCACTTGATCCCCGCGGCGATGCCGTAGCGCGCGCGCAGCGCCTGCGCCAGCGAAACCGCGGTCAACACCGCGATGCAGCCGGCCTGTTCGATGGCCATCGGCGGGCGCAGCAGGGCGCTCAGCCATAGCCCTCCCCGAGGCGCGCTCCAGGCGCGGCCCGCGCGGCCCCGTGCTGCGGTCAGCTCCAGCCCGATCAACGCAGTGCCCTCCGCAGCGCCCCCTTCGGCAAGCGACTTGAGCGCGTCCGCCGTCGAACTCAGACGGGGGTGGATCTGAACCTGACGCCAAAAGTCAGACCGGCCCATCAGGGGGGCCATGGCTTCGAGGTTCATGACGATCGCCGGGAAAGGCCTACGGCGGCCTTGGCGCCGTTGATGGTGGGTTGCGCTTGGAATTCCACGGAGCTTGGCACCGGCCCCAGATGGACCGCTTCGGCAAGCACCTCGCCTTGGATCTTCTCCAAGAAAGTCTCGATGGCCGTTTGCAGCGCCGCGTCGGCCTGCACGAACAGCTCGATGCGGTCGCTGATGTGGAAGTTCGCCTGCTTGCGCATCTCCTGCACGGCGCGGATCAGCTCGCGGGCGTCCCCCTCGCGCTTGAGCTCCGGAGTGATGGCAAGGTCCAGCAACACGGTCATGGTTTCGTCGTAAGCGGCGGAGAACCCCTCTTTGGCCTTGTAGGTGATCTGCACGTCCTCTTGCTCCAGCGTGACCGGCTCACTGTCCACCCGCAGCGTCACGTGGCCTTGCGCTTTGAAGGTTTTGGCCAGCTCGCGCGCGTCCGCTTCCGCCACTGCCTTGAAAATTCTCGCAGTCAGCGCGCCGAATTTAGGCCCCAGGCGCCCGCGGTCGGCAACGGCCTGGACCAATAAGGCGTCGTCCAACGACTTCACATACGCGATGCCCTTGACGTTGAGCTCATCCAGCGCCAGCGCCTCCAGCTCCTGCGGCAGGCCTCCGGCGTGCTGGACGCGCAGTGCCGACAGCGGTTGGCGCGTCTTGACCTTGGCGTTGTTGCGCGCCGCGCGGCCCAACACCACGATCTGGCGCACCAGGGCCATCTGCGCCTCCAACGCTTGGTCCTGCAACTGCGAATCGATTTGCGGATACGCGCACAGGTGGACGCTCTGCGCGCCGTCCCCGCCGAGCGACTGGTACAAGCTTTCAGCCAGGAACGGCACGAAGGGGGCCAGCAGCTTCGACAGCGCCAGCAGCGCCTGGTGCAGCGTCAGGTACGCCGCAGCCTTGTCTTCGGAAAAGCCTTCGCCCCAAAACCGTCCGCGCGAGGTGCGCACGTACCAATTGGACAGGTCATCCACAAACGCGCTCAGGGCCTTGGTGGCCGCGACCACGTCGTACCCGTCCATCCCGGCGGTCACTGCCTGGATCGTCCCCTGCAAGCGCGATCTCAGCCAGCGATCCAGCGCCGGGCGCTTGTTCGCAAGGGCCTTGTGCTTGGCGGGATCGAACCGGTCGATCTCGGCGTAGAGCGCGAAGAAGTTGTAGGTGTTGCGGATCGTGTCCATGAACTGATACGGCGCCCCGCCCACCACCTCTTTGCTGAGCAGCTTGTCGCGCCAGGGCGCGCTGTCGGAGTAGAAGAACCAGCGCACGGCGTCCGCGCCGTAGGCGGCGTGCAAATCGAAGGGGTCTAACACGTTACCCACGGACTTGCTCATCTTCTTGCCCTCGGCGTCCAGGCCCAGGCCGGTGACGATCACGTGCCGGTAGGGGTGCGGATAGGGCGCATCCGGGTAAATCAAGGTGCTGGTGACCAGCAGGCTGTAGAACCAGCCGCGCGTCTGGTCCAGCGCCTCGCAGATGAAGTCCGCCGGGAACTGCGCCTTCCACGCGCCCTCGTTCTCGAACGGGTAGTGATGCTGCGCCGTGTGCATCATGCCGGAGTCGAACCAGCCGTCGATCACGTAGGGCACGCGCGTCATCGCGCCCCGGCAGTCCGGGCACGCAAGCTGGACCTCGTCGACGTAGGGCCGGTGCAGCTCCACCTTGGCGGCAAGCTCCTTGTCTACTGCCAGCGCCACCAACTGCTTGCGGCTGCCCACGCCCTGCTCCCGCTGGCACCCTTCGCAGACCCACAAGGGCAGGGGCGTGCCCCAGTAGCGGTCGCGCGACAGCGCCCAATCCTTCATGGTTTCCAGGAAGTTGCCAAAGCGCCCATCGCGCATGTGCTCGGGGTGCCAATGGATCGCCTGGTTGTTGGCGACGATCTGCTCCTGGCGCGCGGTGGTTTTTACGAAGTACGAGTCGTGCGCGTAGTACAGAAGCGGCGTCTTGCAGCGCCAGCAGAAAGGGTAGCTGTGGGTGTAGGGCTCCGCCTTGTAGAGTGAGCCCGTCGCTTTCAAGTGCTTGACGATGTCGGGATCGGCGTCCTTGACGAAACGCCCCGCCCAGGGCTCCACCGCCGCGATGAATTTGCCATCTTCGCTCACGGTATGGTAAGCGGGCAATCCCAGCTTCTGTCCCAGCTGGTAATCCTCTTCGCCGTACATGACGGCGGTGTGGACCACGCCCGTGCCGTCCTCGAGCGTGACCATGCCCTCGGTGGCGGTCACGAACCAGGCGTTGGGGTTTGCCTCTCCCTGCTCGACAAGCGCGTTTCTCAGGTAGGGGAACAGAGGCTCGTATTTCCAGCCGTCCATGTCCGCGCCCTTGAGCGTGCCCAGCGCCTCGAAATCCGGACCCAGCACCTTCTCGGCCAGGGCCTCGGCCAGGTACAGCACCTCGCCCTTTTGCTTGGCCTTGATGTAATTGAAACGCTCACCCACTGCCAGAGCCACGTTGCCCGGCAGCGTCCAGGGCGTGGTGGTCCACGCCAGCACGTATTCGTTCGCGCGCCCCTGCAGCTTGAACTTGACGAACACCGAGGGCTCGGTGACGTCCTCGTACCCTTGAGCCACCTCGTGGCTGCTCAAGGGGGTGCCGCAGCGCGGGCAATAGGGAATGACCTTGTGGCCGCGGTAGAGCAGGCCCTGCTCCCAGATGCGGTGCAGCGCCCACCACACGCTCTCGATGTACTCATCCTTATAGGTGACGTAGGCGTTCTTGAGGTCGAACCAAATCGCCATCTTGCGGTCCATCTCGCTCCAGACGTCGATGTAGGTCCAGACGCTTTCCTTGCACTTTTGCACAAAGGCCTCGACGCCGTAGCGCTCGATCTCGGCCTTGGAGTTGAGGCCCAAGGCTTTTTCCACTTCCAGCTCCACGGGCAGGCCGTGGGTGTCCCAGCCGCCCTTGCGCGCCACATAGAAGCCCTGCATGGTCTTGTAGCGCGGGAACAGGTCCTTGTACAGCCGCGGCATCAGGTGCCCGAAGTGGGGCTTTCCGTTGGCGGTGGGTGGACCTTCGAAGAACACCCAGGGCTTCTTTCCTTTGTTCTGCTCCAGGGATTTGGCGAAAATGCCGGCCTCCTCCCAGAAGTTCAGAACGGCTGCCTCGCGCGCCAACAACTGCGCATCCAACGACGTGTAGGTCGGCATGTCTGCCACCTCCCTTTCAGAAAAATACCCTCCGACGTGGAGGGAAATGGGCGCTCGATGATACCGCCGCTGGGGGATGGGGTCAAGAATTTCGGGAACCCGATTCCTTTTTGAGTTTCGCCCCTTTTGTCGGGGTGTCAAGGCCCAACTCGCTTGAACAGAAGACCTTCCTTGCCCCTTTCCCGCGCGATTGCCTTATGATATGGGACTCCATAGCGCTCCAGGGGCAACCAAAGCACAAGAGGAGGTGGTTGTCTCGAAGCAAGAGGAGGTTGCAAGCGCTCCGGACCGGCTATGGCAACTCAAGGAGGAAGAATTTTTATGAAGTGGGTTCGCAGGATTTGCGTCTTATCTTTACTGTTGGTTTTCAGTTGGGCAACCGTGATGCCGTTGACCAGCGCTCAAGCCGGCGAGGGCGCGCTGTCCATCATCGCCTGGGCCGGGTACATCGAGCGCGGCGAGACCGACCCCGCCTACGATTGGGTCACCGATTATGAAGCCAGCACGGGCTGCGCAGTCAGCGTGAAGGTGGCCAACACCTCGGATGAGATGGTGGCCTTGATGAACGAGGGCGGCGGCTTCGACCTGGTCACCGCCTCGGGCGACGCAAGCCTGCGCCTGGTGTCCGGCAAGCGCGTCCAGGCCATCGACCTCAGCCGCATCCCCAGCTACAACACCGTGGACCCGCGCCTGCAAAACGCCCCCTGGCACACCGTGGACACCGACGGCGACGGCGTGGCCGAGCACTACGGCGTCCCCTACCAGTGGGGGGCCAACGTGCTGATGTACAACACCGAGGCGTTCGCCGGCCAAGCCCCCACCAGTTGGAGCGTGGTCTTCGAGCAGACGAGCCTGCCCGACGGCCAGTCCAACGAGGGCCGCGTCCAGGCCTACGACGGTCCCATTTACGTGGCGGACGCCGCCTTGTACTTGATGGCCCATCGCCCGGAGTTGGGAATTCAGGACCCCTACGAGCTCAACCGCGACCAGTTCAACGCCGCCCTCGACCTGCTGCGCCAGCAGCGCGCGCTCGTGGGCCGCTACTGGCACGACGCCTTCGTCCAGATCGACGACTTCACCAACGAAGGCGTGGCCGCTTCCAGCTCCTGGCCGTTCCAGGTGAACCTGCTGCAAGCGGCGGGCGAGCCCATCGCCAGCGTCATCCCGGCGGAAGGGGCCACCGGCTGGGCCGACACCACCATGATGCACAGCGAGGCGCCCCACCCCAACTGCGCCTATCAGTGGCTGGAGCATTCGCTGAACTTGAATTTGCAAGGCGACCTGGCCGCCTGGTTCGGCTCGGTGCCTTCCGTGCCCGCCGCCTGCACGGGCAACGCCCTGCTGACCGATCAAGGTTGTACGGTCAACGGCTTTGACAACTTCGACCAGGTCCATTTCTGGAAGACGCCAACGGCCGATTGCACCAGCAACGGCGGCGCGTGCGTGCCCTACCACGAGTGGGTCACCAACTACGTCGCCGTCATCGGCGGTCGTTAACAACGAATCCCGCGCAGAGGGGAGGGACCCTTCCTCCCCTCTGTGATTTCGTCAATTCGGAAAGCCAAACCTGCGTCTGCTTATGGAAAAGCGTGAAGCGCCTGCGGTTCGTTTGGAGGACGTCAGCCGCCATTTCGGGGAGGTCAAGGCTCTGGACGGGGTTAGCCTGGACATCGCCGACGGAGAATTTTTCACGCTGCTGGGGCCTTCCGGCTCCGGGAAAACCACCTGTCTGCGCTTGATCGCCGGCTTCGATCACCCCAGCTCAGGCCGCATCCAGCTGCACGGCAGCGACGTCACCCGCTTTCCCCCCTACGAGCGCGATGTGAACACCGTGTTTCAGGATTACGCCCTGTTTCCGCACATGAGCGTGGCGCAGAACATCGCCTACGGGCTGATGATCAAGAAGGTGCCCAAGGCGCAGCGCATGCAGCGGGTGGAGCAGATGCTGGAGCTGGTGCGCCTTCCGGGGCTTGGCAAGCGCAAGCCCGCGCAGCTGTCCGGCGGCCAGCGCCAGCGCGTGGCCCTGGCCCGAGCCTTGGTCAATCGGCCGCGCGTGCTGCTGCTGGACGAGCCGCTGGGCGCGCTGGACCTCAAGCTGCGTCAGCAGATGCAAATCGAGCTCAAGGCCATCCAACAACAGGTGGGCATCACGTTCGTCTTCGTCACCCACGACCAGGAGGAAGCGCTGACCATGTCCGACCGGCTGGCCGTGTTCAACCAGGGCAGGATCGAACAGCTGGGCACGCCCGCCGAGGTCTACGAGCGCCCGCTGTCACCCTTTGTAGCCGGCTTCGTGGGCACCTCCAACTTGGTCCAACCCGCGCTGGCCCGAGCCCTCACCGGCACGGACGTGACGTTCTCCATCCGGCCTGAGAAAATCCGCATAGGCCCGCCTGATGCACCCGTGCCCCCGGGGATGTGCTCGGCGATCGGGCGCGTGCGCGACGTGGTGTACCTGGGCATGTACACCCGCTACCTGGTCGAGCTGGACGGCGGCGGCGACTTGACGGCCATGTCCCAGAACGTGGACGCCACCTCCAGCCAGGTGCAGGCGGCGCGCGGGAGCCGCGTGCGCTTGTTCTGGCCTCAGGAGCTCAATCGGCCCCTAACGAAATCGGCATGAGCGCACAACCCGCCCCGATGCCGCCGCTGAAGCCCACGCTGGCGGGCCG
>DATCIV010000156.1:0-8880 GCA_036507575.1 Candidatus Bipolaricaulota bacterium
GCTTCCCGCTCTACAAGGGCTGGGGCGCGCGGTTGGAGATTGGCCTGATCCAGTTCTTCTGGAATTTTCACGTGAAGACGGGCTACACCCACCTCTTCCCGCCGTTCTTAGGCAATGCGCTCAGCATGTACACCGCCTCGCAGCTGCCCAAGTTCAAGGATGATGTTTATTACATCGAGAAGGACGATCTGTACCTGAACCCCACCTCGGAGACCCTGATCTGCAACCTGCACCGCGATGAGATTTTGGAGAAGAGCCAGCTTCCCCTGAAGTACGCCGCCTATACCGCCTGCTTCCGCCGAGAAGCGGGAGCCGCAGGCGAGGAGGAGCGCGGCTTGATCCGCATGCACCAGTTCAACAAGGTGGAGCTGTTCAAGTTCACGGACGCGCAGAGTTCCTTCGAGGAGCTGGAGGGCATCGTGCGCGACGCGGAGGGCGTGCTGCAGGCGCTGGACCTGCACTACCGCCTGGTCTTGTTGCCCACCGGCGACATGGCCGGCCAGTCGGCCAAGACCTACGACATCGAGATGTGGATTCCCTCGCAGAACCGCTATTATGAAGTCTCTTCGTGCAGCAACTGCACCGACTATCAGGCCCGCCGCGGCAACATCCGCTACCGCCCCGAACCGGGAGCAAGGCCACAGTTCGTCCACACCCTCAACGGGTCCGGACTGGCCAGCTCGCGGCTGTTTGCCGCCATCGTCGAGACGTATCAACGCCCCGACGGCTCCATCGCGATACCCAAAGCCCTACAGCCTTACGTCGGTGCGGACGTGATCAAAGAGAGCTAGACAAACCGTTCGGTTTCTGCTTTCCTGAATACCGTGCTAGGTATGACTACCCCCCTAAGGTGGCAGGCGCATGAGGCGCGTGTATAGTAAGTGGTATAACCGAGAAACCGGTGCAAGGGGAGGGGGCCGTGGAAAGACGCGAGGGCTGGGCAAAACAACGGGGCGGCGTTCTCATCGGAATTCTGATTTGGCTGGGCTTGATGCATCCGGGTGCGCTTGCTCAAACGTATGCAGCGTTGCCCGACTTGGTCGTGACCGACCTCCAGCTCAGCCCGCAGTTCCCCCAAACCAATCAGATCACCGAGATCGAAGTCACCGTCCAGAACGTGGGGCAGGGGAGCGCGGCGCCTTCCCAGTTGGTGCTGCGCATCAACGCGCACATCCTCAGCTCCCAGCTGGTGAGCGCGCTTGCCCCCGGCGAGCACGTCGTCCTGAACTTCGGCTGGGTGGCCCGCAAAGGCAAGCAGGTGATGCTGGCCCAGGCCAACGCCTTCGGCGACATCCAGGAAAGCAGTTTGCAGAACAACGCGCTGGAGCGCGTGGTCGAGTTCACCCCGGACCTGGTGGTGGATGCGGTTTCCTTTGAACCCGCTCATCCCCAGCCCAACGCGCCCTCCCGCGTGGTGATCACGGTGAAGAACGTGGGCGGCCAACCCACCGACGAGCGCGCGGCCGTGCGCTTCAAGGACGGTCGAACCACCTTGCAAACCCTGTTCGTGCCTCCGCTTGAGCCCGGCCAAAGCGCGCGGGTGTCCCTCCCTTGGCGACCGCAGTCGGGGGAGCACGTGCTGCGCTTTGAGGTGGACGCCTTCAAGGCCATCCTGGAGTCCGACGAGCTGAACAACTCGCTTGCCGACATCGTCAACATCTCTCCGATCCTGCCCACCGGCGCAAACCTCATCGTGCGCTCCATCGAGGCGTATCCGATGCAGCCGCAACCGGGGGAGCAGGTCACCCTGAGCGCCGTGGTCGCCAACGTCGGCAGCGGCATGGCGTCGCCGTTTGAGGTGTCCTTCACGGTGGATGGCCGGCGGCTTGAGCCCATCGGGCTGCCCTCCTTGAACCCCGGCCAGCAGGCGCTTGCCCGCATCACATGGACTGCCGTGCCCGGCGAGCGCTGGGTGCGGGTGAAGGCGGATGCTCAAGGGCGCGTCGTGGAGACCGACGAGACCGACAACGTCCAAACCATCCCGCTGCGCAGCGGCCAGCTGCCCACTGCCTGCGCCCAGCTGGTCTTTCTCGAACTCGAGCCTGAGGCCGCGCAGCTTTTGGCCAGCGCGCTTGGCGTAAGCGAGGAGGAGATCAGTGATGTGCTGCTGCCGTTGATCAAATCCGAGATGGAGCGGGATTTTTTCAACGTCAACCTGCATCTCACCCTGCAAAAACCGGAGCTGCCCCACAGCCGGCTGCGCTTCTTGAGCGAGTCGCGCCAAGCCATCCTGGGCGTGGCGCCGCTGGATTTTGGCAACCGCAGCAGAAACGACGTGGGCACCGTCTTCTTGGGCAGCTTCGTGAGTCTGGGCCTGGGCCGCGCGCCCACCCTGGAGCTTGCCGTGATCGCCCAAGCCATCGCCAACACCGCCTCGCACGAGCTGGGCCACCTGCTGGGCCTGGTGCACGACGGCGACCAGGTCAGCCAACGCCTCGCGGGGCGAAACCTGATGGCCGCAAGCAACGAGGCCGCCACCTTCTTCGAGGACGCCTACTTCACGGAGGAGAACCTGGCCTATCTGCAAGGCATCCTGCCGATGGTGTGCGGAGAGTAGGGCCGGCTATGCCGGCAGAACGGTCTTTGCGAAGTGGCTGGCAAAGCCAGCCCTACGAAAATCACTGTGGCTGTGTTGCTCGCTAAATCTCGATCCGGTCTTCAATCGGGTCGTTGAGCCGCCCGTGCTCGTGGAAGTAGACCATGGTGGTCTGCACCGAGCGGTGGCGCGCGGCGGCCTGGGCCTCCACCAGCGTGGCCCCGCCTTCGATGGCAAGCGTCACGAAGCTGTGCCGCAGCGAATGCGGCGAGACTTTTTCCGATTTGACCCCTGCGGCCTTCAAATACCCGCTCACGCGCCGGTGGATGGTGCGCGTGCACAGACGGCCGCCGACGTTGCGCAGCCCCATGCTCACAAACAGCGGCTCTTGGCGCCTCGGCTGTCCTCGCGCCTTGAGGTAATCCGTCAAAATCCCCTGGGTCAGCGGGCTGAGCACCACGAACTCGTCGCGCGAATCGCGGCCCTTGCCCAGCACCCGCAGGATCGTGCGGCCCTGGACGCGTTCCAAGTCCTCCACGTTGGCCCGCGCCACCTCGATCACGCGCAGCCCGTTTCTGGCCATCAGGTTGACGATGGCGAAGTCGCGCTGGCCGATGGGCGTGCTGCGGTCGATCCGCTCGAACACCCTGCGCAGCTGGGCCCGCGACAGGTCGTGGCGCAAATGTCCCCTCGGCTTGCGCACGGCGCGCACCCCAAGCGCCGGGTTGTGCGCCAGCATCCCTTCCTGCACGCAGTGGTCCAGGAAACGGCGCAGCGCCACCAGGTAGGTCGCCACGGTGTTGGCCGTGCAGCGGGGTCTGAGCCAGTCGCGGTACCCCTTGACCGCATCGGGGGAGAGGGATTCCTTGGTCTGGTCAAACCAGCGGAAGAAGGCCTTCAGCGCATCCTGATAGGTTTTCCTGGTCTGTGCGGAGCCGTCCAGCCCGTCCAAAAAGCCCTCCACAGCGCTTTGAGCGGACCCCGCTTCCATTGCCTCCAGGGTAATGGCCATAACACCGGCAGATGATAGGAGAACGTAACGGGCAAGACAAGGGGAGTGGCTGTTTCGTAACGGGAGTCACTGGGGGCGTGGTCAAAGTTCCCTTGCCTCTTCGACACCGCTCCTTCTGTCCTCTTATGGCTCGGATTTAGACTGTGGATCACAGCTTAAAGCGAGCATGTAAGGAGGCACATAAGATGTGCAAAAAGGCGTTTATCATGGTGCTGGCCCTCGGGCTAGCGTTTGCGGTCCCGGCCTTTCAAGGCCTCGCAGCTTCTGAAGAGGGCGGAGATTATTACGACCTGAAGATCAAGGTCACCCAACTGGAAAAGCAGTTGGACTCGATGGGAGACCTGCTCAAAGACTTGACCTTCAACGTGCAGGAGAACCAGGCGTTGTCGGAGATCGTGAAGGAATTGTCCTTCCAGTTAAAGAAGAGCGAAAGCGACATCCACTCGATCACCAGCTTGCAGGATCGCATCGAGCGCGACGTCATCCCGCAGATGATCTCGATCCAGAGCACCGTGGCCAGCCTGGGCGCAAGCCTGAGCGAGAAGGTCAAGGCGCTGGGCATCCGCGTCTACGACACGGAGAGCTCCATCCAGCAGTTGAGCGCGCGCGTCAAGGCCAATGAGGACCGTCTGCGCGCACTGGACGGCATCGAGGACGCGGTTCGCGGCATCAACGAGCGCGTCTACGCCATTGAAAAAGCCCTGGACAAGGGCGCCATAGTCAGCGCCGGGGCATCCGACAGCGACCTGGCGGACAAGGTCAACGCGCTGTACATGCAGGTCCAGGCGCTGAAGGGCATGAAGGATCAAGTGGATTCCCTGACGGCCAACGTGAGTGGCTACGGCAGCCAGATCCAGAGCGTGGCCGACGGCTTGAGCGGGGTGGAGTTCTCCTTGGACGGCCTGCGCACGCGCTTGGCCGTCGCCGAAGCCGCTCAAGTGGACTTCGTCACGGTGGAGAAGCTGGAGGAAGTCCAGTCCGAGATGACCAAGCTGAGCGATGAATTACAGAAAGCTCGCAGCGCCTCCAACACCAACTTCCTGGTCGCCATCCTGGGCGTGTTGGCCGGCATCGGCGCGCTGAGCATGGTGTTGCTGCAATAACATATGGGCTGGCACTTGACCCTAACCAATTTAAGGAGGGTCACGCCAAAACCACATCTTATGGCTTAAGCACTGGGGGGAACTGCAATCCCCTCCACCTCGATGGACGCACCGCGCGGCAGGGCAGACACCTGCACGAAGGATCGAGCTGGAGGGGTCTTCCCTTTAAAGTACTCGGCGTACACCTCGTTGATTGCCTGAAAATCTCCCAGATTCGTGACGAAGACGGTCACCTTGACCAGGTCCTCCATCCCCGCTCCCGCCGCGCGCAGGATGCCGCGGACGTTTTCCATGCACTGGCGCGCCTGGGCTTGAATGTCCCCCTGCACCAGCTGTCCTGCCGGGGTCAGCGGGATCTGGCCCGCCGTGTAGAGAAAACCGTTGGCGACGATGCCTTGCGAATACGGGCCGATGGCGCCCGGCGCGTGATCGGTCTTGACCGCTTTCTTGCTCACCCAAACCTCCTTGCTCGTTGAAGCTCGATTCTAGTATCGCTGTGGGGGCGCTTCAACGCGCCCTGCAAATCGCCCGCTATAATATCGGGATCATGAAAACCGCGCTTCGCTGGCTGTGCTGCGCGCTCCTGGGAACAGGTGCGCTTGGCGCGCTGCTGCTGACCGTCTATGGAAACGCGCTGCCGCTGCGCTTGGGGATGTTGGACCCCCAGCTGTTTGCGCTGTTCGAGCTGCGCTGGGGGTGGTTTGCGTTGGGGGTGGCTCTGTTCGCGCTGCTGTTTCGGCTCACGCCCGCCGGCAAGGCCGGCTGGACGGTGGGATTGACCCTGTTGCTGGGGGGCGGAGCCCTTGCAGCGATCATTGGCGCGAACTGGATCCCCGGCCAGTACGGCCCCGCCCCGCCTGCGCCCCACCTCGTTGATCCCAGCCAGGTGGGTGTGCGGGACGATGAGTGGGTGTTGGGCGTTACCTTCGCGGGTCAAGCGCAGGCCTATCGCTGGTCGGACATCCAGCGCCGCTACGTGATCAACGATGTGATCGGGGATCAGCCGCTGGTGGTGATGTACTGCATCAGCTGCAACAGCAGTCTGGCGTATCTGGCGCAACAAGCGGAGCAGACCCTGCGCTTTGGCGTGGTGGGGGTGTATCGCTTTGAGACCATTCTGCACGACGAGCTGACGGGGAGTTGGTGGCGCGAGGACGGCGCCGCGATCGCCGGCCCGCTGGAGGGGGCCAAGCTCCAGCAGTTGGAGGCCGCGCTCATCCCGTGGGCGGATTGGAAAGCTCTGTATCCGCACACGCAAGTGTCGATTAGCAATTAAGCCTGTTTGCACCGGCAGAATATTTATATGCCTGTCATTCCTGCGCAAGCAGGAATCCAGATCCGGCCTTGATTCTTCTGGATCCCCGCTTTCGCGGGGATGACAAGATTATAGAGTTTTGAATGTAAGGCCCTTCCCAATGATCATAGTACCTACTGGCGTAGCGCTTTTTGCATCTCGCGCTGCTGCTCTTTCTTCTTGAGCTTTTCGCGCTTGTCGTACTTGGCCAATCCCCTGGCGACGCCCACCTTGACCTTCACCAGGTTGCGCTCGTTGAAGTAGAGCGACAGCGGAATGAGGGTGTAGCCCTGCTCGCGCACGCGGCCTTCCAGGCGCGCGATCTCGCGCTTGTTGAGCAGCAGCTTGCGCGGGCGCATGGGGTTGACGTTGTAGCGGTTGCCCGCCTCGTAGGGGGAGATGTGCACGTTGTAGAGGAACGCCTCGCCCTCTTCGATCATGACGTATCCGTCCTGCAGGGAGCAGCCGCCCTGGCGCAGGCTTTTGACCTCGGTCCCCTTCAAGGCGATCCCGGCTTCCACATCCTCTTCGATGTGGTAATCGTGGCGCGCTTTGCGGTTGGTGGCGATGGTTGTCATCGAATGGATGTTACGAATTCTGCTCGCTATGCGCAAAAGCTATTGTGGGTCATTCCGGACGCGCGCCAGCGCGATCCGGAATCCAGATCAGATGCAAGACTTATCTGGATCCCTGCTTTCGCAGGGATGACGGCACGGGGACCACAGCACCGAATTCCAGATCGCCCATCAGAAAAGGGATCCCCTCCCGCGTCTCGGTCGCAGGAGGGGAGGGCTTGAACGTCTAGAAGGACCCTGTCAGTGTAACGCAGCCAAAACGCGCGGCGCAGGGAAAAGGTCCGTCCGCCACCGCGCGTTGCAGACGAAGCGGGGGAACGTGCGTCCTTCGCTGTTTTGCAGGTTACGTTCGTTGCAGCGGCGCAGGGCGGCATCTATACTCAAGATCACAACGGCAATCGAGGGTGGATATGGCTTATTTGGGATGGCTTGTCGCGGTGCTCGCGCTCGATCAGGCGAGCAAGTGGCTGGTGATGACCAACATCGAGCTGTACGAGAAGATCCCGCTGCTGCCGCGCTGGCTCAACCTGACGCTGTGGCACAACAGCGGCGGCGCGTTCGGCATCCTGCAAGACCAGGGCATGTGGCTGGCTTCGGTGGCCGTGCTCGTCAGCGCCGGCATCGTGGTGCTGCTCGTGCGCTACCCCCGCCCTCAGTGGGTTTTGAACGTGGGGCTTGCCTGCATCGCGGCCGGCGCGCTGGGGAACCTGATCGACCGCATCCGGCTGGGGCGCGTGGTGGACTTCGTCCAGGTTTGCTTTGACGGGTTGTGCGCCTTTCCGGTGTTCAACGTGGCCGACAGCGCCATCGTGGTGGGAACCGCCCTCATCCTCTGGTCGTGGATGCGCCAGAAGAAAGCGCCTTCCGCCCCCCTTGAAGACCCCTACAACGAGCACAGCATCGGCTGAACTCATCTACATCGCACTTTGAGGAGAACGCACCTTCATGTTCATCGTCTTTGAGGGTTTGGAGAAAAGCGGCAAGAGCACCCAAGCAAAACGGCTGGCCGACCATCTTGGCCGGGCGGGCCGCGCGGTGGAGCTGGTGGCCGAGCCCGGCACCACGACGCTGGGGATGGGCATTCGAGAGTTGGTGCTGTACAAGAACATCGCCATCGTCCCGTGCGCCGAGCTGCTGCTGTATGAGGCCGCCCGCGCCCAGGTGACGGCCGAGCGCATCCGACCTGCTTTACAAGCCGGCAGGATCGTGGTCGCCGATCGGTACACGCTGTCGAGCATCGCGTATCAAGGCTACGGCCGCGGGCTGGAGTTGCGCCGTCTGCGCGCCGTGGACCGTTGGGCCACGCAAGGGCTGCGCGCGGATCTGACCCTGTATTTCGACATCCCGCTGGAGGAGATGGGCAAACGCCAGGGTCATGCGTACCAGCCCGACCGCCTCGAGCAGGAGAACCTGGAGTTCTTCCACCGCGTGCGCAGCGGCTATCTGCGCGAGCTGCGGCGCGTGGGCGGCAAGCGGCTGGACGGGTTGAAGCCTGCCGATGCGCTGTTTGAGGACGTCCTGGCGCTGGTGAACCCCTTGCTTGACCGTGCCTAAGCCCTTTGCTACACTTCGCTTGATCGAAAGCAAGAGAGGAACGTAATGAATTTCACTTGTTCGCGAAAAGACCTGGCCTTCGGCATCAAGACCGCCGGCAGGGCGTTGGGCTCTGCCACGACGATGCCCATCCTGGCCGGCATGCGCCTGGACGTGCAGGGCGACGGCCTGATCCTGCAAGCCACGGACCTGGAGCGCTCCATTCGCTGCCGCGTGCCGCTTGCCAAAGCCGCCGAGCCGCACTCCACCGTGCTCAACGGGGACGTGCTCAACCGCATCGTCAGCGTGCTCCCCGACGAAACGGTCCACTTTCAAAAAGCCTCGCAAGGCAACAAGGTGGAAGTGATTTGCGGCGGCACGACCTTCGACTTGCTCACGCTGCCGCTGGAGGATTATCCACAGCTTTCCGAGCGGCCCGATACGGCGTTTGTCACGTTGAACAAGGCCGTGCTGCAACGCGCGATTGACCTGACCTCCTTTGCCGCGCTCAACACCAAGGAAACCTCCCGCTTGAGCCTGACGGGAATCCAGTTCACCTTCCAAAAGGACCGCGTGCGCCTGGTCGCCACCAACGGCTATCGCCTGTCGGTGTACGACATCCCTTTGAAGGACGGCCCGGAAGGCGAGTTCCTGGTGGACGCCAACGCGCTGCGCGACCTGGCCAGCATTATGACCCAAGTCGAAGGCGATGCGGTGGAGATCTACCAGGGCAACGCCCAGTTGTTCTTCAACGCCCCCCAGGTGACGTACATGGTGCGCGTGATGGATGAAGAGTACCCCGACATCAATCGCGTCATCCCCAAGGA
>DATCIV010000157.1:0-6322 GCA_036507575.1 Candidatus Bipolaricaulota bacterium
GCCAGCCAGATCTCGCCCCGCTGGGGATATCTCATACACCCTTCTTGCGGCGCTTAACCGGAGCCTTTTTCGTGTCGAGCCCGTCTTGAAGGGTGGTATCCCACTGCTTTCGTTCGGCTTCAAGGGCGTCCCATCGCTTGCGGTCCTGGCGCAGCGCAGCGTAGGCCTGGTTGGTTTCTTCGAGCAAGCGATGGCGACGGTAGAGTTCAATGGAGCGCTCCAGGACCGCCTGCATCGTTTTCCCCTGCTGGATGGCCAGTTGCTTGAGGGTTTCTCGGCTGGTTTTGCTGATCCTGATCGTTGCACTCGACATGCAGTACCTCCGGTTGTATACCAAATAGTATACATTTTGGAATACAAGCGAGCAACGAACTCTCCTGAGAAGGCAAACTGCGTTGCGTCAGGGATCAGCGTTGCACCTGCGCGTTGAACGCCTCGATCAGCTTGTCGATCTGGTCGGCCTGGCGATGGATGCGGTCCCAGTAGTCTGGCCAGTCGGTCCACTGCTGGTTCAATTCCTCTGCGGACTTGCCCATTTGCTCGACCCAGGTGAAGTATTTTAAATTGTGCACGCGCCGCTTGTCGTAGTGCGACAGCTCCAACGTGTGCTCGATCGAAGTGCCCAGCAGGTAGCGCTGGAAATCGCCGACCGCGTCCCGCTCGGTGTAACGGCCAAGTTCGCTGCGCATCTCCTGGACGCGGGAGCGGTACAGGTCCATCGAGTCGGTGAACACCGTGAACACGACGTCCTTTTCGCCGAGTTCGTAGTACTTGGCCAGCTTGATCGAGGTGAGCAAGTTGGCGATGCCCGAGATGCCCAGCAGCGGAAGTTGCTCCACCAGGGACGCGTTGACGCCTTCCTTGGCCAGGAACTCCTGTCCGACGGGCTCGTTGAACAGGCGCACCAGGCGCATGGGGCGCTCGTCGTCGATGCCGACGGCAAGGTCGGTGTTGCGCACGTTGTGGACCCAGGGCACGTGCTTGTCGCCGATGCCCTCGATGCGGTGCGCGCCGAAACCCGCGTACAGCAGCGTGGGGCACTCCAAGGCTTCTCCAACGGCGACCTTGGCAAGCGGGAAGTGGTCCTTGACGTAGTCGCCGCTGCCCAGCGTGCCGGCAGAGCCTGAGGTCAGCGCCACCCCCGCAAGCCGATCGCCTTTGCGCGCGATCTGCCCAAAAACCTCGCCCATGGCGGGACCGGTGACGGCGTAGTGCCACAGATGGTTGCCGTGCTCTTCGAATTGATCAAAGATCATCACGCCCGGGCGCGTGGCCTGCAGCTCCTTGCACTTCTGAAAAATCTCCCAGACGTTGGACTCGGTGCCCGGGGTCTTGATCACCTCGCCGGCCACCTTGGACAGCCACTGGAAGCGCTCCTTGGACATGCCCTCGGGCAGGATGGCGATCGAGGCGCAGCCCAACAAGTGCGACACGTACGCCCCGCCGCGGCAGAAGTTTCCCGTGGAGGGCCAGGCGGCCTGGTGCTTCTTCGGATCGAATTGTCCCGTGACCAGCCGGGGCACCAGGCAGCCGTAGGTGGCGCCCACCTTGTGCGCGCCGGTGGGAAACCATTTCCCGATGAGGCCGACGATGCGGGCCTTGACGCCCGTCAGGTTCGAGGGCAATTCTAGAAAATTGACCCCGCCGAAGCCCCCGCCCTTGGCTTTGGGTTCGTTCTTCCAGGTGATGCGGTACAGGTTCAGGGGATGAAAGTCCCACAGCCCCACCTGTTTCAGTTCTTGCTTGACCTTCGTGGGAATGAGCGACGGGTCGCGCATCTGCGCGAAGGTGGGCAGGGTGATGCCCCGCTCGCGCGCGTGGGCGGCGGTGCGCTCGATTTGTTTGGGGTGGGCCTGCAGGTCAATCGCCGATGCCTTCATCGGGGACGTTTGTGGACTTTTCTTCTTGTCGGGCATGAGGGCCCCTCCTTCTCAGTTGAGCCGAGGGTTAGCCGAAGAGGTCCGGCCCGACGCGAGGGTTGCGCCTTTGCCGGAGCGGCTGGCGCGGTAGAGCAGGTAGCCGATCACGCCCAGCACCAGAAAGGGAATGGGCACCATCAGGTACAAGCCCCAGGCAAACGAGCCAAACAGCTCCGAATACTCCTTGCCCAAATCCGGGTGGGCAGTGGCCGCTTGGCTCCATCCCAGCATCAGGCTGGACAGGACCCCTAGCGTAAGCCCCCAGCGTCTTATCATACACCCTCCTTCGCTTGTCCCCATCCCCCGCCTTCCCCCGCTTCGCAGGGGAAGGCGGCCTTTTATTATTCTCCTCCCCGTTCGCTAGAACGGACCCTGTTTCGTCAGAACGGGGAAGGTTGGGAGGGGGCCCTACCTGAAAAACAGCTGGCGCAGCCAGGCGGTGTTGTCGCCCTCGGCGGCCAGGATGCCCAGCAGCGTCATGAGCAGCAGCGGCGGCAGGACGATGGCGTAAATCAGGCTCAAGCGCTCGAAGCGCATGTGCATGAAGTAACTGACGATCAACCCCGCCTTCATCAGGCCGAAGGTCCCCACCAAGAAGCGCTTGGCCAGTTCCTGGACCTCGAAGTAATCCACCAGATAGGACAGGATGCTCAGGAAGAACAGCAGCCCCCACACCCGCAGGTAGACCCCGATGGGATGGTGTTGCTCGTGCTCGGTCGCTTTGACTTGCTGTGCCATGCTCTCCCCTTTACCAGAGATAGAAGAACGCGAAGATGAACACCCAGACCAAATCCACGAAGTGCCAGTACAGCCCGGCGATCTCGACGATCTGGTAGTTGCCGGCGCGCTCGTAGCGCCCGCGCAGCGCGCGCATTGCCACGATGGCGAGATAAATCACGCCGATGGTCACGTGCATGCCGTGGAAGCCCGTGATCATGAAAAACGACGAGCCGAACTGCGCTGCGCCCATCGGGTTGCCCCAGGGCCTGACGCCCTCCTCCACGATGAGCTTGGTCCACTCGAAGGCCTGCATGCCTACGAAGCTCACCCAGAACAGAGCGGTGATGCCCATCAGAATCGCGGTCTTAACGCGGTCGCGCCGGTAGGCGCAGTTGACGGCGATGGCCATCGTGCCGCTGCTGCTGATCAGGATGAAGGTCATGATGGCGATCAAGAGCAGGGGCACGTCCGCGCCCCCCACGTTCAGCGAGAAGACCTCGCCGGTGTCGGGCCAGGGGATGGTGGTGGACACCCTGGCGGCCATGTAGCTGACCAAAAACGAGCCGAAGATGAAGGTGTCGCTGAGCAGGAAGATCCACATCATGGCCTTGCCCCAGCTGACCTTGAACGTCCGTTCGTCGGCCGACCAATCGGCCACCAGCTCGCGCACGCCCTTGGGCAGCGACAAGGGGGTGGCTTTTGCCTCGTGTTGCGCCATGCAATTGCCTCCTTAGGTGAAGAGCATCAAGCCGAACAACGCCAGCCAAATCGCCAGCAAAAAGTGCCAATACAGCGCGCACAACTCCACGTGCAGGCGCACGCGAGCGACGTCTTCGCCCCGTTGCGCTCGCAGGCTGGTCACGCCCCAGGCGATCAATCCGCCGATGAGGTGCAACCCGTGCAGCGCGGTGATGAGATAGAAGAAGCTGCTGGAGGGGTTGGAAGAGACGAAGTAGCCCAACGCGCCCAGCTGCTGCCAGGCCCACAGTTGCCCGGCGATAAAGAACAGGCCGAAGGCCCCGCCCATCCAAAGTCCTCGCCGCACGCGGTCCAGTTGGCCCCGCCGTGCTTTCCCCGCAGCCCACTGGAACGCAACGCTGCTCAGGATCAAGCACGCCGTATTGAACCACAGCACCATCGGTTCGGTCAGAGGGTGCCAGTCCCCCAGCCCCAGTCGCACGATGTACGCGCTCAGGATCGAGGAAAACAGCAGCGTGATCATCCCCAGCAGGATCCACAGGGCGATCCTGGCGCGGGGCAGTGGAAAGGCTTCATCCGCCTGTCCGCCCCCGCCGCCTCCCAAGGAGCCGCCGCGGTCGATCCAGCGACGCAGGTATTGTTCGCGCACCGGGGAAGTTGGCTTCACCCGCGCCATGTCCGTCAACCCTTCCGGGCGCGTTTGCCGTGCCCGTTGCCGGCGGCAGCGGCTGCGCCCTGGTCTTGCAGGTTCTGCGGCAGGTAGTCCTGGGATGCGCCGGGCACGCTGTAGTCGTAGGCCCAGCGGTGAACGATCGGAAGCTCGGGGCCCCAATTGAGGTGCACGGGCGGCGTTTGCGGCGTTTGCCATTCCAGCGTGGTGGCGTGCCAGGGGTTTGCCTCGGCCTTGCGGCCTTTCCATGCGCTCCAGGCCAGGTTGAAAATGAAGGCCAGCTGCGCGACGCCCACGATCAGGGCGGCCACCGTGATGAAGGTGTTGAGGTCTTGCGTGCCTGAGGCGAATTGAAAGCCGTCGTAGGCGAAGTAACGGCGCGGCACGCCCTGAAACCCCAGATAATGCATGGGGAAGAAGATGGCGTACACGCCCACGAAGCTCACCCAGAAGTGCAGCTTGCCAAGCGCGTCGTTCATGAAGCGTCCGGTTACCTTGGGGAACCAGTGGTACATGCCGGCGAAGATGGCGAAGATGGCGGACACGCCCATCACCAGGTGAAAGTGGGCGATCACGAAGTACGTGTCCGACAGCGGGATGTCCACCGACACGTTGCCCAGGAACAGGCCCGTCACCCCGCCGATGACGAACGTGCTGACGAAGGCGATGACAAACAGCATGGGCACGGTGAGGTGGATGTCCCCACGCCACAGGGTGAGCGTCCAGTTGTAGACCTTGATGGCGGTGGGCACCGCGATGATCAGGGTGGTGGTGGCAAAGACGAAGCCGAAGTAGGGGTTCATGCCGCTCACGAACATGTGGTGGGCCCAGACGATGAAGCTGATGAAGCCGATGGCCACGATGGCCCAGACCATCATGTGGTAGCCGAAGATGGGCTTGCGCGCGTGGGCACTCAGCACGTCCGAGATGATGCCAAAGCCCGGCAAGGCCACGATGTACACCTCGGGGTGCCCGAAGTACCAGAACAGGTGCTGCCACAGCAGTGGGCTGCCGCCCTCGTGGGCCAGTTGCTGGCCCAGGGAAACCATGGCCGGCATGAAGAAGCTGCTGCCCACGACCTTGTCGAGCAGCAACATCACCCCGCCCACAAACAGCGCTGGAAAAGCCAGCAGCGCCAGGATCGAGGCCACAAAGATGCCCCACACCGTCAGCGGCATGCGCATCAGCGTCATGCCCTTGGTGCGCAGCTGGAGCACGGTGGTCACGTAGTTGAGGCCGCCCATGGTGGCGGCGGCGATGAAGATCACCAGCGACACCAGCATCAGCACGATCCCCCAGTCCGATCCGGGCGTGCCTGAAGTGATGGTTTGCGGCGGGTACAGCGTCCAGCCCGCGCCCGTGGGCCCGCCGGGCACGAAGAAGCTGGACAACAGCACCAGCACGGACAGGAAATAAAACCAGTAACTCAGCATGTTGACGAAGGGAAAGGCCATGTCCCGCGCGCCCAGCATCAAGGGGATGCAGTAGTTGCCGAACCCCCCGAGCAGCAACGCGGTCAGCAGGTAGACCACCATGATCATCCCGTGCATGGTGATGAACTGGTAGTAGGAATCGGGGGTGATGAAGGAGAAGCTCCCCGGGAAGCCCAGCTGCAATCGCATCAATCCCGACAAGGTCAGCCCCACCAGCCCCACCGCGATGGCGGTGACGGTGTATTGAATGGCGATCCATTTGTGGTCCTGGCTAAAAACGTACTTGCTCCAGAAGCCTTGCGGTTCGTGGTGGTGCTCAACTTCAGCAGCGTGCGCTGCGTGGGCCATTAAAACCCCTCCCTTTGAGACCTGTGCGTTCGCTCGTTCATGAAAATCTCGGCGTTACTGGGCCAGACTCTTGATGTAGGCGATGAGCGCTTCCAGCTCCGCGTCGCTCAAGGTGGCGTACGCCGGCATCAGCGGCTGGAAGCCCTTGACGATTCTCGCGTTGGGCTCGACGATGGATTCCCTTAAATACGCCTCATCCACCGTCGCCGTCGTGCCGTCGGCGAGCTCCTCCTGCTTGCCGAACAACCCTTTCCACGTGGGCCCGACCATGGGCGCACCGTCTACGGTATGGCAACCCAGGCAGCCGCGGTTCAACGCCAGTTGCTGGCCCTGGACCACCAGCGGATCGGCGCCCGTGTCTGTGGTGCCCTGGTCCTCGCCCTTGGCGAAGACGGGACGAGCCTGCAGCCAGCCTTGGAATGCGGCGGCTTCCTCCACCACCACCACGCCGCGCATGGCGTAGTGACCGCGTCCGCAGTACTCGGCGCACGCGATCTCATAGGTGCCGGTTGCAGTGGGGGTGAACCACAGGG
>DATCIV010000158.1:0-2449 GCA_036507575.1 Candidatus Bipolaricaulota bacterium
ATGGTGTGGGTCGCAAGCGATTGTGGCACGATGGCCATGCCCGTCAAGGTCGTACCCTGTCTCTCCTGCGCCTGGATGATGCGAAACAGCAACAGGTAATGGCTGTAGACGTCCTGATCCAGCACGATGGTGGGCGCTTCAGCGCTGAAGCGGCGCTCCTGCGCCTGCCCGCCGACGAATAAATTCAGCCGCACTTCCTCCGCCTCTACTTCCATCAGGACGGTGTTGGTGCTTTGCGCAGCGGTGGCATCGCGAAAGTATCGAATCGGTTTTAAGTCTTTGCTCAAGCGCAGCCGCTGCGTAAAGCGCGTGCTCTGCCCGGCCACGGTCAACGTGACGGTGGAGTGCAGGTCCACCTGCTGATCGGCAGTGGACAGGAAAAAGTCCTCCTTGCCCAGCGACGTGCCAGCCTGTTCGATGGCAAACGCGCCACTCTCCAGCCGACCTTGGTCCGAGGGCGGCGTCGCGGGCCCCGGCCGCTGCACCCAGCCGACGAACACCAACAGGCTCACCACCGCCGCTGCCGCCACCGCAAGCCATTTCCACAAATCCATAGTGCTCCTTTACGACTTGAGTATACTGCATGCAGCATGCTGGTAAAACCAACGCTTCCACGGCATACTGCCTGCATGTTTGATACAAGATAGTCCGCAACGTTATCGGGGGAGGGGGAGCTTTGAACGCCACCGCTGGACTCATCGAAAAAATCGCCTTTATCGTCGTCACGCTCGCTGGACTGAGCACCTTCTCATTTTTCATCTATCGCCGCTGGCTGCTGGTGAAACAGGGCAAGCCCATGCTGTACCGAGACCGCTGGCCGGACCGGCTCAAACACCTGTTCGCCTACTTCTTCGGCCAGCGAGGGCTGTTTCGCGAGAAGGTCGCCGGCACGATGCACGCCCTGATCTTCTGGGGCTTTCTCGTGTTCAGCATCCGCACCCTGTTGCTCTTTGTGGAAGGGTTCAGCGGCTGGAAGCTCCCCGTCAACGGCGCGACGAACTTCTACTTCTTCTGGAAGGACCTGTTCGCTCTGCTGGTGTGCCTGGCCATCGGCGTGGCCTTTGTACGCCGCGCTTTCCTGAAAAACATCACGCGCATCACGCGCTCGTGGGACGCCAACCTGATTTTGGCCCAGATCTTCCTGCTCATGGTCAGCGACCTGTTCGTGGACGGCGCCCAGATCGCGGCCCTGGGCAACGAGCGCGGCATGTGGGCCTTTGCCAGCGCGGGTACCGCCTCTTTGCTGCAAGGGATGGACATGGGTGCCTTGACCACCGTCCACCACGTCGCCTGGTGGGTGCATATGGCCACGATCCTGTTCTTCCTCAACTACCTGCCCCTGTCCAAGCACTTTCACGTGATCAGCTCGTTTTTCAACGTGCTGTTCACCCGCATCGGTCCGCGCGGCAAGCTGGACAAGATCGACGTGGAAGGCGCCTTCGAGCGCAACGAGCCGCTGGGCCTGCACACCATCCGCGACCTGACCTGGAAGGACACACTCGACTTGTTCAGCTGCACGGAGTGCGGCAGGTGCGAGTACAACTGCCCGGCCCACATCTCTGGAAAGGTGCTCTCGCCCAAGGAGATCATCATCGAGCTGCGCGATCACGCCTACGCGGAAGTGCCCGTCTTCGCCAAGCCCAAGGAGCCGCAGCGCATCGTCACCGCCTCAGTGCGTCCAGAAGAGTTGTGGGCCTGCACCACGTGCATGGCGTGCGTGGAGGCCTGCCCGGTGGACATTGACCAACTCGGGAAAATCATCCAGATGCGGCGCAACGAGGTGATGAGTCAGGACAAGTACCCGGACACGTTCGCCGAGGTTTTTGCCGGCATCGAAAAACGCGGCAATCCCTGGAACCAGCACCCGTCCGCGCGGCTGGATTGGGCCAAAGGCCTCGCAGTGAAAACCATGGCTCAGGTCAAGGCCGCCGGCGAGGAGGTGGAGTATTTATTCTGGGTGGGCTGTTCGACGGCGTTCGATCCGCGCAACCAGAAGATCGCGCGCAGCATGGTCCAGATCCTGAATGCAGCCGGGGTCTCTTTTGCGGTGTTGGGCGAGGAGGAATCGTGCACGGGCGACCCGGCGCGCCGCATCGGCCACGAGTACCTGTATCAAATCCAAGCGCAGACGAACGTGGAGACACTGAAATCGTATGCCTTCGACAAAGTGCTCACGCTGTGCCCGCACTGCTTCAACACGATCAAGAACGAGTACCCCGATTTCGGGGGCAGCTACACGGTCATCCATCACACCGAGTTGCTTAAGGAGCTGCTGGAAGGGGGCAAGCTCACGCTCAGCAAGCGACTGGAGGCGGTGGTCACCTACCACGACTCCTGCTACATGGGCCGGCACAACAAGATCTACGAGCAACCGCGAGACATCTTGAAGAAAATCCCCGGCGTGCAGGTGGTGGAGATGGAGCGCACGCGCGGGCGTGGCATGTGCTGC
>DATCIV010000159.1:0-7063 GCA_036507575.1 Candidatus Bipolaricaulota bacterium
GTTGTGGTTCTCAAGCACCAGGATCACGCCCTGCGCCTTCGCGTATTCGGCCGCGCGGGCAAGCCATGGGATCATGCGGTCCCAGGCCGCTTGGCGCGGCCCCTTCGGCCAACCGGCGAACACGCGCAGCGACGCAGCGCCCAGCGCCCGCGCGTTGTCGATCCAGCGCTTGACCTTGTCCAGCTCCGAGGCGTTCTTTCGCTCCTCTTCGTTGCCGAAGTCGTTGAAGGTGGTGACGTTGGCAAGCGCCAAACCGTGGTCGGCGATGAGGCGGCGGACCGTTTGCAGCGCAGCGGTCGAACTATCCGGAAAATGCTTGTCCTCGATTTCCACCCCGTCGAGGGCAAGGTCTTTGGCGCAATGTTCGATCCAGGAGGCCAAAGAGAATTCCCCAGCCTCCAGGCTGCGGTGATGGGACCACGAACTGCAGGATAATCTCAAGGCAACCTCTCCTTTGCATTTACGCCTGGAAGGGTCGAATCAGCGTACGAATCCGCCCAAACGCGTCCGGCTCGCCGGCTTGCGGTCGGCACTCGAAACCGATCGTGCCGACGAAGCCCAATCGATCGATGGCGCCGAGGATATTGGGGTAGTTCAACTCGCCGCTGCCCGGCTCGAAGCGGCCGGGGACGTCGGCGACGTGAAAATAACCGATCGACTGGATGTGCCGTTCAATCGTTTCCAGGATGTGGCCCTCCTGGCGCTGCATGTGATAGATGTCATATAGCACCTTGAGGTGAGGGCTGTCAACCTCTTTGATCAGCTCGAAAGCCTGCTCGGAGCGATGGAGGAAATAGCCGGGGTGATCCTGAAGGTTGAGCGGCTCCAAGCACAACAAGATGCCCGCGCCTTCGGCGATGCGGGCTGCTCGTCGCAATGCGATCAGCAGATTTTTCCGCTGCTGTACGGCGGAAGATGAAGCCGGTTTGGCCGAGCCGTCGGCCTGCAGCGCGTCGCTCAGCACCATCAGTTGTTCGCACCCCAGCCGCTCGGCGGCGCGGGCGTTGCGTGTGACCTCCTCCAGGAACCCGTCCAGGTCCTCCTGCAACACGGGTGAATGCTGCCGGTGGGCGCTGAAGTTGGCGACCTCGAGGCCAAGTTGCTTGGCCTGGTCGCCCAGCGCTGCAAGGTCTTTGTCGTACGGGCTCCAGAACTCGATGGCGCCAAAGCCCGCTTCGGCGATGAAGGCCAACCGTTTGGAAAAATCCAACCGGGGGTAAAACATCTCGATGCAGAGCGAAAAGCGCATCAACCTTCCTTCGGCAGCACGTGCAGGCTCTTGCGATGCAGCAACACGCCGACCACCTCGCCCTGCGACCGCAGGCCGCGTTCCTGGGGGTTTGCCGACTCCACGGTCAAGCGGTTTCCCCCTTCGAGTTTCACCTCGTAGGTCGCGCGCGCGCCGGTGTATTGGGCAAACTGGATGACGCCATCCATGTCCCCCCGGCCGCGGTCGGTGAGGTCAACGCCCTCGGGTCGGACCAACACCTCAACCCGATCCCCGATGGCCAGGGAGCCGCGATGCAAAGGGGCGTCCAGCAGCGCGTTCAGCACGCGCAGTTGGACGCGCTGCCCGTTCGTTCTTTCCACCGTACCTTCCAAAAAATTGGCCTGACCGATGAAGTCGGCCACGAAACGGTTGGCGGGCCGCGCGTACACTTCGGTGGGGTTGCCGATGTGTTGCGCCTTGCCCTGGTGCATGACGCACAGCCTGTCGGAGATGCTCATGGCCTCCTCTTGGTCGTGGGTCACGTACAGACTGGTGATCGACAACCGTTGCTGGAGTTTGCGCAGCTCGCCGCGCATCTCGACCCGCAGCTTGGCGTCCAGATTCGACAAGGGTTCGTCGAAGAGCAATACCTTGGGCTGGACCACGATGGCCCGGCTTAGCGCCACGCGTTGCTGTTGGCCGCCGGACAGCTGCTGGGGGGCGCGACGATCCAAGCCTTTCAACCCCGTCAGCTCGAGCACCTCAAGCACGCGGTTGCGCATTTCCTTGCGGGGCACTTTGCGGATCTTCAAGCCATAGGCCACGTTTTCGAACACGGTCATGTGCGGGAACAAGCCGTAGCTTTGAAACACCATGGCGGTGTCGCGCTTGTTGGGGGCCACCTGGTTCACCGCGGACCCGCCGATGTAGATGTCGCCACTGCTGGGGGTTTCAAACCCCGCCACCATGCGCAGCGTCGTGGTCTTGCCGCAGCCTGAGGGGCCCAGCAAGGTGACCATTTCCCCTTGGGCGATCTCCAGGGTCAGATCGTCCACGGCCACCACCCGGTTTTCGCCTTCCCCGAACACCTTGTTGACGCCCTTGAGCTGGATTGTGTTGCTGGACGGCACTAGTTTCCTCCTACGATGCGTTCCATCGCCGAGCGGCCCACGAACAGCCACATGACGGCAAGCACGCCCAGGCAGATCAAGATCACCAGGGTGGACAGCGCTGCCGCCATGCTGTAGTTGCCGTTGTCGATCTGGCCCAAAATCTCCACCGTCACCAATTGCCATTTGCCCGAAACCAGGAAGATCACGGCGCTGATGGCCGTCATGCACTTGACGAAGGAGTAGGCCATGCCGGCGAACATGGCGGGCAGGATCATGGGCAGGGTGATGCAGGTGAAGGTGCGCGTGGTGCCTGCGCCCAGATTGGTGGAGGCCTCTTCGATGGATTTGTCGATTTGCTGCAGGCTGGCCACCCCCGCGCGCACGCCCACGGGCATGTTGCGGAAGACGAAGGCCAACCCGATGATGAGCGCGGTCCCCGTCAGCAGCAGCGGCTGGCGGTTGAACGCCAGAATGTAGCCGATGCCCACCACCGTGCCCGGCAGGGCGAAGGTGAGCATGGTGGAAAACTCGAGCAGGCTCTTGGCCGCAAAGCGCTTGCGCACCACCAGGAAGGCCACGATCATGCCCAGAATGCCGGAAATCGGCGTGGCAATCCCTGCGATCAGCAACGTGTCCTTGAAGTGTTCCCCCGCGCGGTTCAACGCCTGATAGTAATTGTTCAACGTCAGCGTGTTGTCAAACGGCCACGCTTGGGCCAGCGAGCCGAAGATGACCATGCCGTAGAACAACAAGATGATGCCGGAGAGGAAGAACACGATGAAGGTCAATGAAACTCTCAGCACGCGCGGCACTTGCTTCAGGTTTGAGCTGGAGGGCTTGCCGGTGACGGTGACGCGCGAGCGGCGGCTGACCCAGTAATGCTGCAGCAGAAAGGCGACCAGCGGCGGGACCAACAGCATGATGGCCAGCGCGATGCCGCGGGGGATGTTAAAGCTTTGGATGGCAAAATACGCCTCGGAGCTGAGCACGGTGTAACGCCCCCCGATGACCATGGGGTTGCCGAAATCGGCAAGGGATTCCACGAACACCAGCAGCAAGGCGCTTGCCAGGCCGGGCACTGCCAGCGGCAGGGTGACGGTCAGGAAGACGCGCAGCCGTGAGCCGCCCAGGTTAAAGGCGGCCTCCTCCAGCGCGGGGTCTATGCCGCGCAGCACGCCCTCCAGGATGATAAAGGCGATGGGAAAATAGCTCAGGGTTTCGGTGAGCACCAGGCCGTTAAAACCCCAGATCTGAAAGTCAATGCCCAGCAGCTTGGTGAAATATCCCTGGTTGCCGAACAGGAAAATGGCTGCCAATGCGAGCAAGAAGGGCGGGGAGATGATGGGCAGCAACGCCACCGAGCGAAAGAGCCCCTTGAAAGGGACGTTCGTGCGGTTGAGGGCGTAAGCGAAGACGAAGGCCACCAGCGTCCCGATCAAGGCCGTGACCACGCCCACGTGCAAGCTGTTGAAGAACGGGCGCAGGTAGTAGCTCTTCTGAAACAGGTCCGCGTAGGTCTGCAAGGAGAACTGTCCGTTGACGAACAAGCTGCGCTCGAGGAGCTTGTAAACGGGGAAGCCCACGAACAGACCCACCAGCAGGAAGATCAAGGCCACCGCGATCCACAGCACGGGATCCTTCAAGAAGCGTCGTCCGAGCGCGAATCGGGATGGCCTTGCCGCAACGGTCATGGGTGGCGTACCTTCCTCAATGGCCTTGTTGAAAAAAACAGGAAGATGCTGGGGAACTCGAACGCCCCAGCATCTTCCTGAAAATGGTTTACTTGCCGGTCAGCTCACGCCAGCGCTCGATGAAGGCGTCGCGGTTGTTGCCGGCCCAGTTTTGGTCGAAATCCGCCAGGACCACGTCCGCTGCTCTGACCACGCCCTCGCCCACCGTGGCCTTGGAGTTCAACGGCACGCGGAAGAAGGTGGCGTAGAGGTTCTGTGCGCGCACCGACAGCGCCCAATCGTAGTAGGCGCGGGCCAGGCTTGCGGTCTCAGGTCCACCCTTGATCAGCGCCATGCCGCCGATTTCAGACCCTGTCCCCTCGCTGGGGAACGTCATCTCCAGCGACAGGCTCTGGGACTTGATCCTGGAGGCGATGTCGTGGGCAAACGAGATGCAGATGGGGAACTCGCCCGTGCCCGCCAACGTGATGCAGCCTGAACCCGACTCCAGGTACTGGCCGACCTGCGCATCCAGCTGAGCGGCGAAGGCAAAGCCCGCGTCCACGCTCTCCTGGCTGCGGGGCGTGGTGCCGTTGAGGCCCAGTTGCAGCAGCGTGGCCAGCACGGTGTAGGACGTGCCCGAGGAGAAGGGGAAGGCCAGGGCGATCTTGCCCGTGAACTCCGGCTTGAGCAGGTCCGCCCAGGACGTGGGCGCCTGCAGGTTGTTCTGGCTCAGGAAATCCTTGTTGGTGGCGAAGGCGATGAAGCCCGCGTAGATGCCGATCCAGTTGTGGTTTTCCAGGTCCTTGAACTGCACGTTGTCCGGGATCAGCTCATCCAACGAGGACACGTAGGGTTCCAGCAGGCCCTTCTGGCCTGCCACGATGTGCGAGCTGTTGGTCCCGGCAAACCAGATGCTCTGGGTGGGGTTGGCCGCTTCCGACTCCACGCGCGCCAGGGCCGAGCCCGACGACAGGCGCACGAACTCCACGGTAACCCCCGTGTCCTCTTCGAAGACGTCTATGTAAAACTGGCACTCTTCAGGGTTGAACGAGCACAGCATGTGCAGCGTCTGCGAAGACAAAGAAACCGCGCCGCTCAAACCGGCGAACAACAAAACTCCTACCCAAAAAGCTCTCTTGGTAAATCTCATCTGGACCCTCCTTAGACGGATTTGTGAAAGACAGAACAGCCGAAAGCCTACCTCCCTTCCATGGTTCTGATTTTCTATATACTCTATAGCGAAAGCCTGGAGGAGGTCAAGTGGTGAGGAACTTTGCTCACGCCCGATAACGTTCGTTTGATCCTGCTGCTGTGCCTCTTGCTGCTGGTGCAGCTGCTGGGGGCGCAGCCTTTCACCCCTCCGTTGCTGGGAACGCCGGGCGACGACCAACTGCTGGGCACCAACGGCCCCGATTGGATCTTCGGCAACGGGGGCAAGGACGTGATCCTGAGCCTGGCCGGGGATGACCACGTCTTCGTGGGGGACGACGCGTCCGTGGTCAACGGCGACGTGGGCGACGATTGGCTGTACGGCGGAGCCAATGCGGACTACCTTGAGGGCGGGCCTGGGGATGACGTGCTCGACGGGGCCGGCGGGGACGACGTGCTCTTTGGCCGCGACGGGGACGACGGCTTGAGCGGCGGGTCGGGCCACGACGGCGTCTATGGCAACGAAGGGAACGACCTCATGGAAGGCGGACCGGGCAACGACACCATGCTGGGCGGGCCGGGCGACGACCGGATGTACGGGGATGAAGGCGACGATTTCATGATCGGCGGGTCGGGCGCCAACGCCCTGAGCGGCGGCCCAGGGTCCGACACCCTGCACAGCGGAAGCGGGGCCGAGACGCTGGAGGCGGGCACAGGCGATGACACGCTCGTCCTTGAGGTGGGCGACGTGCCTTCGGGCCAGGTTGAGACGCTCGATGGAGGAGAGGGGGAAGATACGTTGGCCCTGATCGGCTTTGGAGTGCTGGAAGTGCAGACGCCCGACTTCTCGCTGGTCGATCCGCAAACCGGGGGCCTCTATCAGATCCGGAGCGTGGAGCAGGTGGAGTACCTGGAAGCAGCGGAAGCGACCGATGAGCCCGAAGAATAACGGCTTTCCCGCTTTACCCGAAAATCCGCTGTAACCCCTCGGCCACGGAATCCACCACTAAGTCAGCATTTTCCTTCAACTCCTGTGCGCCGGAGCCCATGGCCACGCCCAGCCCGGCCACGGACAACATCTCGGCGTCGTTGGGGTTATCCCCGAAGGCGACCACCCGCTCCAGAGAAAGGCCCAGTCGAGTGCACAGGTGGACCAGCGCCGTTCCCTTGGAGCTGCCGGCGGGGAGTATTTCCAGGAAATCGTGTTCGGAGAGCACGGTGCTCAGGTCCAGCTTGCGCTCGATCACTTGCGCGCGAAACCGCAACAGCTGAGGTCGTTCCCCGATGATGAGCAACTTGAGGGGATCGGCTTCCAGAAAAGCTTCCAAATCCCCCACCACCTTCGGTTGGATGCCGTCCTTGGCCGAGAACGCGCGGGCATTGGGCGACAGGTGGGACACGAAAAACTCCTCGTCGCTGGGGTGCACATACAGCTGCTGATCGATGGGGAACGCTTTGGCCAACTGGAGGGCGATCTTGGCTTGGGCGCACGGGATGCGTCGCTCGTAGAGCACGTCCCGCGATCCGGGGTCGAGCACGATGGAGCCGTTATACAGGATCACGGGCAGCGTCACGCGCGCTTGGCGGATGTAAGGAAGCGCCGCTTTCAACATCCTGCCGGTGGCCACCGTCGTTTTCAGGCCGCGCGCTTGCAGGCGGAACAACTTGTCGAGCGACTCCGGCGCGATCGTCAGGTCGCGGCGCACCAGGGTGCCGTCCAAGTCGAAGACGGCCAGATCGAAGGGAAGCTTTTCAGGCATGCAGGTTGGTCCTAAAGGACGGCATTCCTCAAGATTCCAATGCCCTTGATCTCCACCTCGACCACGTCCCCCGACTGCAAAGGTCCCACGCCTGCCGGCGTGCCCGTGGCGATCACGTCCCCGCGCTCCAGGGTCATAACGGCGGAAATGGTCTCGATT
>DATCIV010000160.1:0-4879 GCA_036507575.1 Candidatus Bipolaricaulota bacterium
CCGATGTGCGAACAACCAAGGCGCGACCTGCTCTGGTGTTGAGCGACTCCGCTTACGAGCAGAGTACAGGTAACGTGATCTTGGCTCAGATTACGAGTCAAGCAGAGCGGTTTCCTAGCGATTGTGTGGTGCGCGATTGGACGCAGGCAGGATTGCACAAGCCTTCGATCGTGCGCTTAAAGCTTGCCACTCTCGCCGTTTCTCTTGTGCTTCACCGGCCTGGAGCTGTCACGAGCAAAGATCTGGCTGGAGTCAACACGCGTCTTAGGAAGGTCCTGCGCTTGTGAATGATTGCATTGACTGAACAGTAGGTCAACAATCCCGCTAACACTGTCATGACCTGCCCGCCTGAGAGGGAGAGGGGAGTTCGACCTCTTCCACAGATGATCCCCTCATCCCAACCTTCTCCCCAGGGAGAAGGGGTTCTTAAGAAAGATTCTTTGGATCAGGTGTATCGCCACCCTCACCCAAGCCCTTGAACCCCCTCCGTAAATCGGCCACACTTGAGCCATGAGCGAGCACCAGGCCCTGTATCGCAAGTGGCGGCCCCAGCAGTTTTCCCAGGTGGTCGGACAGACCTACACCCTGCGCACGCTGGTCAACGCGTTGGCCCACAAGGAGATCGCCCACGCGTACCTGTTCGCCGGCCCGCGCGGCACGGGCAAGACCACGGTGGCCAGGCTGTTCGCCAGAGCCGTCAACTGCCTGCAGCGCCAGCAGGGCGAACCCTGCAACCGCTGCGACGCCTGCGAGCGCATCTCGCGCGGGGCCTCGCTGGACGTGGTCGAGATCGACGGCGCAAGCAACCGCGGCATCGACCAGATCCGCAAGCTGCGCGAAGAGGTCAGCTTCGTCCCCGCCGACGTCAAGTACAAGGTCTACATCATCGACGAAGTGCACATGCTCACCAACGAGGCCTTCAACGCCCTGCTCAAAACCTTGGAGGAGCCGCCCAAGCGCGTGGTCTTCATCTTCGCCACCACCGAGCCGCACAAGCTGCCGGCCACCGTCACCTCCCGCTGCCAGGCGTTTGAGTTCACCCACATTCCGCTGGAACTGATCGTCAACCATCTCACCCACATCTGTCAAGCCGAGAACATACAGGCCGACGAGCGCGCGCTGCACGCCATCGCCAGCCGTTGCGGGGGCGCGCTGCGCGACGCGCTGGTCACCCTGGAGCAACTGGCCTCCTATGCGCAGGGGGAGCCCATCAGCGGAGAAACGTTGGAGACGGTGCTGGGCCTGCCCTCGGAGACGTTGTTGCAGGATTTCCTGCAGAGGATGCTGAGCGGACAGGTTGCAGGCGTTGTGGACATCATTCACGACTTGGTCCGTCGCGGCCAGGACCTTGAGCTGTTCCTGGAGGAGCTGATCCGCTTGGGTCGCGACTGGCTCGTGCAGGCGGCGATGAAGAAGCCGCTGCCTGTGTCGGTGGAGCCGCGCCATCTGGCTGAGCTGATCTATCACTTGCTGCAGCTCAAGCGGGACATGGGCCGCGCCTGGGACAAGCAGATTTGGCTGGAGGTGGGCGTGTTGCGCTGGCCGCAGGCGGCGGCGCCCAAGGCAACGGCTTCGAACCCAACTCCAACTCCACCGCAAACGCCGACGCCCAACCCGACGACGGCAACGCCAGCCGCCGGCGACAAGCCCGCGCTCCCCTCGCCCGTCCGGCCGCCGGCGCAACCAGAGGCAACTGAATCTCCGCCCGCCGCGGCCAAACCTTCCTCTGCGCAAAGCAACCTCTGGCAATCGCTGTTGAACGCCATCCGCAAAGAGCGGGTGGCGGTGTACGCGTACCTGGTGGAAGGGCATCCCGAACTGCAGGGCCGCGTGCTCCACATTCGCTATCACCGGCCGCGCCACAACTTCCACAAGGAAAGCGCCGAAAAACCGGAGATCAAAGCCTATTTGATGGAGAAGGCCAAAGCGGCCTATGGGGCCGACATAGCCCTGCGCATCGAGTTCTTCGCCGAATCCGCCGCTGAAGGCGGTCAGCCGCAGTTGCCCCCTACCTCGGCGCTGGAGGAGAAGGTGACCATGATCAAACGGGTGCTGGGCGAGGACGAACCGCAGGCGTGAGCCCGGCGGCAGGTTTCAAGCGGGCGCGATCAATTCACTTCAAGAAGCAAGCGGGTGTGCAGCGTTTCCAACGAGCCTCGCGACAGCAGGTATTCGTACGGATTTCGGATGGCAAGCACGTCCAGCGTGTGGTCGCCGGGCGCGCTTGGCGCCTTGAGACGGGCCGGGATGGTGGCAAGCCCGTTGCGGGGCAGGGTGAAGTAGGCCACCGGCGCCTGAGCGCCTTCATCGATGGGAATCTGCATGCCGTCTAGCAGCGCGATGACGACGAACTCGTCCACGTCCCCCTGGCGCGGCATGCCGTTGCGCACGTGGATGAAATAAGAGAACTCCTGGTCTGCCCTCAAGCGCAGTGGCGAAGCCAACAAGTCGCTCTCCTCGTCGGGCATTTGCGCCGTGCTCAGGCTCAAGCCCCGCGGAGGCAGGCCCGCGCCAAGCGAAACCGGCTGTCCCTGCAAGAACGCATCGTCCGCAGGTCGGGCCGCCGATGCATCGGGGGCCGCTTCGTCCCCTACGAGCAGGCTGTCGGCGTAGGGGGTGAAGATGCCTTGGGTCTGCGTGTCGCCCAGCTCCACGACGTAGAACACCACGAGCACGAAGTTGTGCAGCCCTTCCTCGCTCAGGGCGGGGAAACGAAGCTCGCCGCGCTTTTGCTGGTTGGCCTCCAGGGAAAAGCGGTGCAGCGCCTCGGTTCTGCCGTCGAACGAGAATTGCACCTGCGCATCGTCCAGTAGTAGGACCACCGAGAACTCCTGAGTCTGAGCGGTCTCGTTGCCCACCACCAGCGTGCGCGCAAGCGCGCTTCCCGCGCTTTGCCGCAGCTCCGTGCGCTGGGTGATGGCGATGGCGCTGAGCGTGGTCACCACGCCGGCCGAGGCTTGCAATTCGATTTGCGTCACGTGGACGATCTTCGCCTCATCCAGCACGGAAAAGGAGATGCTCCCGCTTTGGGTCTGAGCTTGAACCGACCCCACCAGCAGCGCGAGCGTCAACGTTCCCCAGCGAATGCAACGAATCATGAAGGGCATATCCTTTTGCTATACTATAGGGCAAAACTTATAATGAAGTCAATCCAACGGAGAGGATGAAATCCCCATGGCAGGCAACATGCGACAGATCATGAAGCAGGTTCAAAAGGCCCAGGAGTTGATGCAGAAAAAGCAGGATGAGCTGGCCCAGATGCGCGTGGAGGCCAGCGCCGGCGGAGGCATGGTCAAGGTGGTGGCCAACGGCAGGGAGGAAATCACCGACATCAGCATCGACAAGGAAGTGGTCTCCCCCGACGACGTGGGCATGCTCGAGGACCTGATCCTGGCCGCCATCAAAGAGGTGCAGGTCAAGGCCAAGGAGCTTCAGCAGAAAGAGATGAGCGGCCTGATGGGCAGCATGGGGCTCCCCAACATCCCCGGCATGTAACGCTCCGCCGATCCCCTTTGCCTTGCTCCGCTCATACGACCTATGAAATACCCTCAATCCCTGGAACGCTTGATCCAAGAGCTTAAGAAGTTGCCCGGCATCGGCCGCGTCACGGCCGAGCGGCTTGCGTTTTTCCTGCTCACCCGGCCCGACGAGCGCATCTCCGGCTTGGTTCAGGCATTGGTGGAGGTCAAGGAGAAGATCAAGCTGTGCAAGGCGTGCTTCAACTACGCCGAGTCGGACCGGTGCTGGATCTGCTCCGATCCGGCGCGGGATCAGACGCTGCTGTGCGTGGTCAGTCAGCCGCAGGAGGTGCTCAAGTTCGAGAAGACCAGAGAGTTCCACGGGCTGTACCACGTGCTGGGCGGACTGATCTCGCCCGTCAACGACGTCTCCCCGGAAGACCTGCACATCGAGGAATTGATGACGCGCTTGAAGGGTGGGCACTTCGCCGAGGTCATCCTGGCGCTGGACCCCAAGGTCGAGGGCGAGGCCACCTCCATGTACCTGGCGCGCAAGATCCGCCCGCTGGGCAGCAAGACCACCCAGCTTGCCCACGGCGTGCCGGTGGGCCGCGACCTGGAGTTCGCCGACGAGATCACGCTGGGCAAGGCACTGCGCGGGCGGGTCAGCATTTAACCATCCCCCCATCGTACCCCCACCATAACGTAACGCACACGGCTGCGCCGTGAGCGCTGAAATGCTATAATGGACGGCAGATGCAGCGCTCCATCGGGGAGCGCGCAGGAGGTTCGCATGCAGGCGTTCAAACACCTCAACTGCCTGAACCATCGGGACCGGACGGCGATGTCCAAGAACCACCCGTCGCTTGCCGAGCCCTCCTGTCTGTGGCTGACGGCCACCATCTTCTTCACCGCCTTGACGATGTGAGCTGTCAAAGCTCTATCCCGAACTCTTTACCAAAACCACCTTCATTCGTTATGGCCGGGGGCATTACAGCCTTTCCGGTGATATAGATGTCTACCTCAAAGGAGGTCACCATGAAATCTGCAACTGTCTTGCTGGAAAACACGTGGGAACAACGCTATCAATGGATTCCGCGCGCCATCACCTCGCTTGCCCCGTTTCGCGCCGTCAAGGCGCAAGGAGCCCTCATCACGGCCGACGACGGCCGAGAGTACATTGACCTGACCGGCGGCTGGGGTTGTCTGGTAGTGGGCCACACCCACCCCAAGGTGGTGGAAGCCATTCAACACCAAGCCGAACAGTTCATCCACACCGACTACAGCGTGGTGGGCTACACCCCGTACGTGGAGCTGGCCCGGCGCCTGGTCCAATACGCCCCCGGCCCCCGCGCCAAGAAAGCGGCGTTTTTCAACAGCGGCGCCGAATCGGTGGAAAACGCGGTAAAAATCGCGCGTTA